>NZ_NISU01000001.1:2360910-2661601 GCF_002335805.1 Bacillus sp. FJAT-45350
TGAGAAAGATCAATTCCGTTTTCTTTCTTAAATTCAGTAACTAAATGGTTCATAATTACTTCGTCAAAGTCATCCCCACCAAGTTTGTTATCACCTGAAGTTGCTTTAACCTCGAAGAAACCGTCTCCAAGCTCTAGGATTGATACGTCAAACGTACCACCACCTAAATCATAAACTAAAATTGTTTGGTCTTCTTCTTTTTCTAAACCATATGCTAAAGCTGCTGCTGTTGGCTCATTCACAATACGGTCTACTTCAAGACCTGCAATACGTCCAGCGTCTTTTGTCGCTTGACGTTGTGAGTCATTAAAATAAGCAGGAACAGTAATAACTGCCTTCGTTACTGTTTCACCTAAGTATGCTTCTGCATCAGACTTTAATTTTTGTAAGATAATTGCAGAGATTTCTTGAGGAGTATAATCTTTACCTTCTATCGTTTCTTTGTGGTCTGTACCGATGTAACGTTTAATCGACATTACTGTATTGGGGTTTGTGATTGCTTGACGTTTCGCTACTTCCCCTACTAAACGCTCACCATCTTTGAATGCTACAACTGAAGGAGTTGTACGATTTCCTTCTGGGTTAGGGATTACAGTTGCTTCTCCACCTTCCATTACAGCAACACAAGAGTTTGTTGTTCCTAAGTCAATACCAATAATTTTACTCATCGCGAGATTCCTCCTATATATAATTTCTTTCTTTTTTTATGTAGGTTCTATGAATTTACCTTAACCATTGCTGGACGTAGAACACGGTCCTTTAACTTATAACCTTTTTGTAATTCTTCAACAACAGAATTGGCTTCAAAATTACTATCTTCAACTTGCATCACAGCTTGGTGTAAATGAGGGTCAAACTGCTCACCAACTGCTTGGATTGCTTCAACACCTTCATTCTTCATTGCATCCTGAAGCTGACGATAAACCATTTCCATTCCTTGAAGTAATGATTTTGTTTCATCATGCTCAGGTTGCACCATTAATGCTCTTTCAAAATTATCTAGAGCTGGTAACAATTGCTCTACTAAGCTCTGAGCTCTATATTTGCTAGCCGCTTCTCTTTCTTCCTTTGTTCGACGGCGAAAGTTATCATAATCTGCTGTAGCTCGTAATAAACGATTTGAAAAATCAGCCACTTGATTTTCTAATTCTTTGATTTTTGCTTGTTCCTCTGAAAGCTCAGATTCTTCAGTTTCCTCAACAACTTCTTCAGTTGACTCATCTGCTTGCTCTACTTCCTCAATTACTTCTTCTGCTGATTGATTTTTAGTTTCTTCCAACCTATTCACCTCCCTAATATGATAAACAATACACATTCTATTAAATTAAACGCATCAAAAGAGTTGGGAGAATTTATCTCCCACAACTAATTCTCAATATTACCATTCCTAGCCTCTTTGATACAAGTCAGTCAACACTTTTGTTAAATCTTTTGAAATATAATCTAGTATTCCAATCACGCGACGGTATTCCATGCGAGTTGGTCCTAATATACCTACTGTCCCCATATGCTTACCACCAATTGAATAAGAGGCAGTAATGATACTACAGCTTTCAAATGCTTCTACATTGTTTTCTTGCCCAATTCTTACATGAATACCAGTTGAATCTGTACGTAACAATTGCTGTACGAGGTCATCTTCTTCCAAAATATTCAATAGCATTCGAAATTTATCTACGTCACGAAACTCTGGTTGTGTAAGTAAATTTGTTCTACCACCATAAAATACTTTTTCAGGCTTTTCATGTTCAAATGTTTGATTCAAGAACGACAACACTTGACTATAATTATGAACGTGAGCTCTCAGGACATTGGCAACCTCATTATTCAATCTACTTTTTAATTGAAACAGAGGAACCCCTTTTAGGCGTTCATTTAAAATATTTACTATTTTTTCTAAATCATTAACCTTCATTCCATCGGGCAAGGTAACTGTTTGATTTTCAACATGACCTGTATCGGTCACAATAATCATAACCGCAGTTTCAGCAGATAACGGAATAATCTGCATATGCTTTAAGCGAGCATCAAACATCTCAGGCCCTAAGACAATGGATATATAACTTGTGATATTAGATAAAATTTTTGCTGATTGCTGGATTGCCTGTTCAACTTCATGAACCTTTTCTGTAAAAATCGTTTCAACACCTTTAAGCTCTTCATTTGATAAACTTTCAGGTAACAAATTATCTACATAATAGCGATATCCTTTTTGAGATGGAATACGTCCAGCAGAGCTATGCGGTTTTTCAATATAACCTAACTCTTCTAGGTCAGCCATTTCATTACGAATCGTAGCTGCACTAAATGTGACATTCTCTCTCTTTGAAATGCTCCTTGAACCTACAGGCTCTGCAGAACGAATGTAATCGTCGACAATTGCCTGCAAAATGAGTAACTGACGCTCTGTTAACATTCTACATCACCTCTGTTAGCACTCTCAATGGTCGAGTGCTAAATCTAAAAATAAGTTATCAAAAAGGTCAGCTTTTGTCAACCGATTATCATTGAAGTACGAATTTAAAATTACAAATTGCCAATGAAAAATTAATCAAACTCTTAGGATTCATTAATTCAATTCACAATTCTACATTTGCAATTTTCAATTAAATAAGAGATTTTATTCTACTACTAAAAACTTCTCAAACACTTCATTACCAAAAAACAAACCTTCTCTAGTGAGTTTTATATAATCATTATCACCTTTAAGCCAACCTTGTTTGATTAAGTAAGAAATTTGTTCTCCATAAATTACATCAATAGGCGAACCAAATTTCTCCTTGAAAATTTGGGTGGAAACACCTCTTATTTTTCGTAATCCCATAAACATGAACTCTTCCATCTGTTCATTTTTTGGTACATGATGTTCCTTTTGATGAGGTAAACCAGACTTTTCGATTAATGAAAAATATTTAGGTAAGGGACCTGCGTTAGCATGGCGCACTCCATTTACATACCCGTGTGCACCAGCTCCGAAACCATAATACTCTTCATTATCCCAATACGTTAAATTATGTTTACTCTCATAGCCCTTTTTTGCAAAATTACTTATTTCGTACTGCTCATACCCATTCTTTTGCATCTCCTCAATTAACAACGAATACATGTTAGCTTCTTCTTCCTCTGTAGGTAATGGTAGCTTTCCCTTTCGTTGCAGATTGTAGAAAACCGTTTTTGCTTCTACTTTAAGAGAGTAGGCTGAGAAGTGTTCTACATTAAGTTCAAATGCTTTCTTTAGCGTCGTTTGAAACTGCTCAATCGTTTGTGTTGGAAGACCAAACATTAAATCTAGTGAGATATTTTTAAATCCAGCCGCTCTTGAAAGCTCGATTGTTTTAGCAACATCTACTTCTAGATGTGTTCTTCCTATTTGCCTTAATAATCCTTCATCAAAAGATTGAACTCCTATGCTTAAACGATTTACCCCTGCTTTCGCAAGAACCGCTAACTTGTCTACATCTACACTTCCGGGGTTCACTTCTACTGTATATTCTAAGTCATCTGATTTATTTGGGAAATATTGTTCAATACTCTCAAACAAGAATTCTAGCTGTTTTAAGCTTAATGCGGTTGGTGTACCGCCACCGATATAAATAGTTTTGATAACTTCCCCTTGTTCAGTAATTGAATTTTTCATTTCCTCTTTTAACGCAAACAAATACTCCTCTACAGGCTGTCCATGTAAGAAAACCTTGTTAAAATCACAATAATGACAGATATGCTCACAAAAAGGGATATGAAGATAAATTGCTTTTGGCATAGTAACAACTCTTTTCAAATTTTTTTATGAAATAGGGAAAAGGAGATGCCTTAAAGGTGTAACCCTTTGAGACATCCCCTAGACATGGAACAAAATCCGCAAAGCGGTCTTTTGTTGGAAGCATAAAAACTTATTTCGAATCATCCATTCGAAGTACAGCCATAAATGCTTCTTGAGGTACTTCAACATTTCCGACACTCTTCATTCGTTTCTTACCTTCTTTTTGCTTCTCTAATAGCTTACGCTTACGAGAAATGTCACCACCGTAACATTTTGCTAAAACGTTTTTACGCATTGCTTTAATTGTTGAACGAGCAATAACTTTTTGTCCAATACTTGCTTGAATTGGAACCTCAAAATGCTGTCTTGGAATTAATTCCTTTAGCTTTTCAACAATGATTTTTCCACGCTCATAGGCTGAGTCACGATGAACAATGACAGATAATGCATCTACCTGTTCGCTATTTAGTAGAATATCCATTTTTACAAGTTTCGATTGCTTGTAGCCAATTAGTTCATAATCAAATGACGCATACCCTTTTGTACTTGATTTTAATTGGTCAAAGAAATCATAAACAATTTCAGATAGTGGAATTTCATAGACAATTGATACACGATTTTCATCTAAATATTGCATATCAATGAAAATCCCACGTTTCCCCTGACATAGCTCCATTACTGCCCCAACATAATCATTTGGTACCATAACGGATGCTTTAACATACGGTTCTTCGACATGCTCAATTTTCTGAGCATCTGGCATATTTGACGGATTATCAATACGTACTGTTTCTTCGTTTGTTAAAGTTACGCTATAAATAACACTTGGCGCTGTTGTAATTAAGCTAATATTAAATTCACGTTCGATACGTTCTTGAATGATTTCCATATGAAGTAAACCAAGGAATCCACAACGGAATCCAAAGCCCAATGCTTGTGAAGTCTCTGGCTCATACTGAAGTGATGCATCATTTAACTCAAGACGCTCAAGCGCTTCACGAAGATCATTGTAATCATTCGTATCAATTGGATATAATCCACAGAAAACCATTGGGTTCATTTTTCGATACCCTGGTAATGCTTCAGCTGCTTGATTATTTGCGTGTGTGATAGTATCACCAACACGTGTATCCCCTACATTTTTAATCGCTGCTGTAAGGAATCCAACATCCCCAACAGTTAGCTCATCTCGCTTCACTGGTTTCGGTGTAAATACACCTACTTCAAGAACTTCGAACTCTTTTCCTGTCGCCATCATTTTTATTTTTTGTCCCGGCTTTACAGTTCCTTCTACGATTCGAATATACGCAACAACACCGCGATATGAATCATATAAAGAGTCGAAAATTAATGCTTTTAATGGCCCTTCTGGATCTCCAGTTGGGGCGGGAACACGTTCAACAACTTGCTCAAGAATTTCACCAATTCCAATTCCATTCTTCGCTGAAGCTAAGACCGCATCAGATGTATCTAAGCCAATCACATCTTCTACTTCTTTTTTCACACGTTCAGGCTCCGCACTTGGTAAATCAATTTTATTGATAACCGGTAATATTTCAAGGTCATTATCTAATGCTAAATAAACGTTCGCTAACGTTTGTGCTTCAATCCCTTGTGCTGCATCAACGATTAACAATGCACCTTCACAAGCCGCTAAACTTCTTGATACTTCGTATGTAAAGTCGACGTGTCCCGGAGTATCAATTAAGTGGAAAATGTACGTCTCCCCGTCTTTAGCTTTGTATTCTAATTGAACTGCATTTAATTTAATTGTAATACCACGTTCTCTTTCTAAATCCATTGCGTCTAACATTTGGTCTTTCATTTCACGTTGCGTTAATGCACTCGTTGCTTCTAAAATACGATCGGCCAGGGTCGATTTCCCGTGGTCAATATGAGCTATAATTGAAAAGTTACGAATTTTTGACCGCCTTGCAATTCTCTCTTCTTTATTCATCGTCATCACTCCTACAGCATCTATCATACGTTACCATTTTTTAATATTCAGTAGATCTAATGTACCATACAACTAATAAAATTGCTCAGTTTCAATAATTGAGCAATTTTAAACGATTTTATAATATAATTCACATTTTTCATTTTGTAATTTAATACACCTTTTCTATTATACCAACGAGAAACGGTTGATTCAATATATCTTGTTTCACACCATAAAAAAAAGAAAAGCATTACCACTTGTTATAGTAGTAAAGCTCATACCTCATTAATGAAATATATTATTAAATACTTCTGTCACTTTTGATATAATCGAATGGAATGTATAGTGTAATGCTTCTTCTAAATTCGTACCTAGTTCAGAAAAAAAGTTAAACGCATATGATTGTTGAACATTCGCTTGCTGAATAACATCTTTTTCCTCGACTACTGTTTCCTTTACTTCCATAATTGTAGGGGGTGATGTGACTTCTTCTTTTACAGCAGGCTCTATGGCATTAGTCTCAACAGAAGTTGTATGATAGAAACCAAGCAATACACCAAATAACAAAACTAACATAATAATTGTCATATTTCTAAAAATAATAGTCACTTACATCTCCCCCTTTTTTATTACCCTATTAAATCCCATTGTTATTATAATTACTCATTCACTTTATGACTCTCCCAGTATAAATCACTAAACACAGTCGCAAATGCTTCAGCCGAGCGGTACGTTTCTTCTAACGTATTATCTACCCCACCTATTTCGAGAAGAACTGAATTCGTAGATAAGTCCTGATTGAAACGACCATTTGTACCTGGTCCACCTTTTACAAACACACCTCGACTTAACCCTGGATATTTCTTTTCTAGTCGTTCATGTAAGTCTTTTGCTAATTTAAGATTATGCTCATATTTGCTGTGATTTTCACCAATAACAAAAAATGTTCTAGCATATTTCTGGCCATTAATTTCGACTGTTGTTAGGTCTCTCGGTTGAGCATCACGATGGAGGTCAATAAAAAACTCTAAATCTTCATTTTGGGACATCGCTTTTTTTACTACTTCTCTTGATGCATCATAAGATTTTCCATATTGCCAATCTCGTTGATGTAAGAGCGATTCAACATCTGTCTTATCGACGTCAACACCTATCCCTCTATTACGTAATTCTTGCCCTAGCCTTTCACCTACTAACGTAATATTTACTTCAGGATGAAAGGCAACGTCTGCATTATCAAGCTCAGGGAAAAATGATTCACGAGAATGTGAGTGTATGATATGAACAACATTTCTATCACCTGTAGTCATTTCTGGTTGTTCACTATCAGTTGTATCTCCTTGCTTGTCCAGCTGCTCTAGGGTTTGCTCTGATGCTTTCCGTTCGGCCATTAATACATCCATTGGAGGTGCAGATTCAATTGGCATATTCGTATAATCCGTACCTTCACCAGCAACGATAATTCGCCCATCAAAAAGTGCAAATCCAGGTAGTTCTCTTCCGAGCAAACTTCTCGGATCATCCGGATTAATACTAGTTGCTAATTGAAATGCTAAAGCTGATAAATCTGGCTTATGACTGTCATCAGGTAGTGCTTGAGTAAAATATGGGTTTTCCATCCCTAAAACATAAACCAAATTATCACCTGTTAGATTGTTCGCCCATTGATTAACAGATGTAGAGGCTAGTCCATAACCTGGCTCAAAAGAAGTAAGCATTCCTGTAAAAATAAAAACTGCCATAATCCCAACAATGATTAAAACAGCTATACGCTTTAAACTTGTCCTATTTAACGATACAGTAATTCCTGTAAATCGATTCCTACTCATAGGTGACCCACCCTTCCTGACACTCTTAACTAATGCATATGACAGGACAGTTTATGTTAGAACAGGAAGTTAATAAATTATGAATTATGGGTTATGAGTTATAAATGAAAAACCTTAACTATTACCACTCCGAGGCGTTACAGCAAAGCTGGAACATCACCCTAATTCATAACTCAGCACATAATTGCACTAAATAAAACAACTTCCGCTATTGAGCGGAAGTTGTTTTATTTAGTGCGTATAGTGTCCCACGTTCCCTTGATCTACTTCGCCGTGGAGTGCTGCATTGAGTCCTTCAGCAATAACATTCGCCATGTCTTCAATAAAAACATCTACTTCTTTTGGAGTCACCATTAGATTATGACCAAGTGGTGATAGCACTTCTTGGATTAATTGTCGTTTTTCTTGTTCCTCTAGTGAACCAATCATCCCCATAATCGTTTGTCTATTTGCTTCATCTGGTAAATCTTCATCTGTTAGTTTTCTTTTTTCACCAAAAGTCATCCCAGCAGGTGTAAGAGCTCTTGATGGTTTGTTTCCTTCTCTCATTTCTCTACCAAAGTGCTTTAATACATAGTCAATTGTATCACTTGTAATAGAAACTGCATCAACTACAGTCGGAATTCCTACAGCAATGACAGGGATGCCCAATGTGTCTTTACTTAATTCTTTTCTCTTATTTCCTACTCCACTACCTGGATGTATACCCGTGTCGGAAATTTGTATCGTAGAGTTGACACGGTCAATCGAGCGTGAAGCAAGGGCATCTATTGCGATGACAAAATCAGGCTTCGTTTTTTCAATAACCCCATGAATAATATCACTCGTCTCAATCCCTGTAATCCCCATTACCCCTGGTGAGATAGCACTCACAGGTCGGAAGCCATCTTGTACCTGCTCAGGTGATAAATCGAATAAATGTTTTGTCACTAATAAATTCTCAATCGCTAACGGTCCTAATGCATCAGGAGTAACGTTCCAGTTCCCTAATCCAACAACTAGGCAACTATCATTTTCCTTTACACCAACTTGTTTTAAAAAATGATGAAATTCATTCGCAAATACTTGTTCAACCTTTTCTTGAAGCTCAGTATCCTTTTGACGAATACCTTGCGTTTGAAATGTGAGGTAGCGCCCTTCCTTTTTGCCAATTTGTTCGGCACCTGCTTTAGTAATTTCTACAGAAGTCACTTCAACGCCCTCAATTGTTCTTTCTTTTACAATAACCCCGTCAATTGCTCTTTTTTTCTTTTCCTTTTTTTCCTGTTCTTCTTGAGCAATTTGGTGAGCTTCTATTGCTAAATCGGTACGCACATTAAATTTTTCAAGCTCTAAGTCTTTACCCACAGTTTTTCACGCTCCTAATTTTCTTTATTTATTTATAACGTCCCCTGATATATTCCATTTCATTCTTCTATTGCAATTACATTCTGTTTTTGATAGAATGCAGAGTGTTGTAATTATATTTGCAGTCTTATGGTTGCTTCAAGGAGGTGAAAGATATGCCAAACATCAAATCAGCTATTAAACGTGTTAAAGTAAGTGATAAGCGTCGTGCTCAAAACGCTGCTGTTAAATCTGCACTTCGAACTGCTGTTAAGAATTTCGAAGTAAAAGCTGAGAGCAAAGAGGTAGAAGGTGCTAAAGAAGCACTCTTGCTTGCAACCAAAAAGCTTGATAAAGCAGCAAACAAAGGTCTTATCCATAAAAATACGGCATCTCGTCAAAAGTCTCGCTTACAAAAGAAACTTAACGAGATCACAGCTTAATTTCCTATAAAAATGACTTCCATCAGATGAAGTCTAACTACAGCTGATGGGTAGTCACATTTATCAGGTTCTTAGCGTCGGTTATCTTCTCCTATTGGCAGAGTTTTACCGACGGTTGGAACGAGATAAGTGTTTGGACACATAGCTCAATAAAAAAACGACTCCTATCGAGTCGTTTTTTTATTTAACTTTTAGTTAGCGCCGGTTGATGAATACTCATAATAAAGAGTTCTAGTGCCAACTTCTTGTCCATTTTCCCTGATTTAATGTTAAAATCTGTATCCGCGAGCTTTTCTAATAGTGTAAGTAAATGGCGCGCTTCAAAATTCCGCCCTTGCTGTCCTGCAAGCTTTACAACATAAGGATGAAGCTTTAATTGTGACGCCATTTGCTTTTGAGGATAGCCTAACCTCGTCATTTCCTTCACTTGATAAACAATCCTAAACTGCCTAGCTAATAATGCAAGAAGCTTTAATGGGTCTTCTTTTTGCTTTAATAAATCATAGAATATTTGAAGGCCCTTCTCTAAACGATTATGTACTACATGATCAATTAACGCAAAAACATCTTGTTCGATTGTCCTCGCTACTAAATTTTGTACGTCTGCTATATCAATTGTTCCACCTTCACCGACGTAGAGTGCAAGCTTTTCAATTTCTTTTGAAACCATTAATAAATGCCCACCTAGCAATTGTAATAGAAGTTCTTTTCCAGCCTCACTAATTGTTACGCCATATGAAGTAGCTTGTTCGTTCAACCACTGACCCATCGTTTTGTCATCAAAAGGCTTTGCATTTAATACATCCGCCTCCGCCTTTAAGAGCTTTGTAATTTTCTTTCTCTCATCAAGCTTTTCATATGGTGCGATGATAACAAACACTGTTTCAGGTACAGGATTACTTACATATTGTTCAAGCTTTTTTATATTATGCTCAATTTTACTTTCATCCTTTTGTCCAGTTAAGAAATAAGCTTCTTTAATTAAGACAACCCTCCTTGTCCCCATAAAAGGTAATGTTTCAGCATCATCAATCGCCACTTCAACAGAAATTTCTTTCATCTCGAAAACAGAGAGATTAAAGTCACGTTCATCGTCTGTTAAAGCTATAGAAATAATTTGCTGAACGATATCTTCAATTAGAAAAGACTCAGTACCTGCCAGAAGATAAACTGGTGAAAGTTTTTTTTGATTTAATTTCTTTTTCATTTCAATATATGACATTGCATGCACATCCTAAACATAATAACCATAAGTTTTATTGTATTAATCCTATTCTTTATTGAGAGCAATGGCAAGTAGCAAGATAAGAAAGCGCTTTCATTTAAATGAAAAGAGGAAATTAGCACGCAGTGGGCTAATTTCCATTTATGATAAACGCCATCATGAAGAACCTAGGACCCCCTCACGCTGACGATAATCATTTACTTTTGTATTATTTATGATATCCTATGCACCCTAGCTCTATAGGTGACAACTCTTTACAGTATAGGAAGAACTCTCAAACTCATTTAAAAAGTGTAGGCTCCATTTTTTAGTACTGAACTTTCTACGGTATGGAAATTCTATTTATTCAAATTACTGTCACAAATTGCTTCTACAAATATCCAATCCTGTTTACTCACTCTCTTAATAACACTCATAGCAAGGCTTGTTTAAAGGAGGTTGCTTCATTTAAGAATATTAAGCAGAATTATAAATATTATGTTTTTTCATACCCTCTAAGAATTTCTCTATATTAACTGCATGTATTATAGATTTTTTTTAGTCATTACCGTATACTAAAGATTGAAATAGGAGGGATAGCAATGAATCATTTTGAAAAAGAGGTTCAAAGCAAGCGTAACGATGCAATCGATTCTGGTATTGGCTTCGTTGTTTCTTTTGGATTTTTTGCAACTTTATTTGTTATTGCTACACTAGTAGATCTTTTTGGAACAAGATAAGCCAGACTACCTACATAGGTAGAAAAAGGATTACGGACATTGACCGTAATCCTTTTTTATCGTTACTTATTGTAAGCCTGTCTTGTTCGAAACCTACCCACATCATCTCGAAATTCATATCGTACAGCACCGTGTAAATCCGTTCTATATATTCTGATCCTATTGTTTTCAAATCGCTCAATTACTTCTGAAGATGGATGACCAAAACGATTTCCTCTTCCAGCTGATACTAACGCTACTTTTGGTGAGAGATATGAAACAAATTCTTCAGTTGAAGAAGTTCTACTTCCATGGTGTCCAACCTTCAGTACATCAATAGTTAAACCTTTATACTCTC
Organism: Bacillus sp. FJAT-45350; assembly: GCF_002335805.1. Classification (NCBI taxonomy): domain Bacteria; kingdom Bacillati; phylum Bacillota; class Bacilli; order Caryophanales; family Bacillaceae; genus Bacillus; species Bacillus sp. FJAT-45350. Next base: position 2,372,489 of record NZ_NISU01000001.1, read on the forward strand.
TGATTAACCTTGACTCCCCGTCTGTTTCAAGATCTCCAGTAAATAACCATGTAAGACCACCAATTTTTGCCAATAAGACTATTGAACGATCATTCAAACTTTGCTCGTTCCCTTTGGGTGAAAGGACAAAAAATTGTGATTCCCCCTCCGACCAACGAACCCCTTCATTGACCATCGTAATCGTCACACGCTGTTTAGCAAGCTTAGTTAACAGCTCTTTCTCATAGGCGCCTTCAACCTTTCCTTTACTATAAAGTACTTCAGTAATTGGTATTACTCCTATTAATGCTTCTGTCCCACCAATATGATCGTAATGTCCATGACTTAAAATTAACTTGTCAATTTTTTGGATTCCCCTTGCCTTTAAGTATGGCAGAACTATATCCTTTCCAACTTCAAACTCCCTTCTTCTATCACGCCATACCTCTTGTGAACGAAACGTTACTAATCCTCCTGTATCAATTAGGTAGATTCCCTTTCTATATGGAAGCTCAATTAACAAACTATCTCCTTGACCAACATCCAACATCGTAACCATTCCTTTAGAAGAAAAGTAAGGCTGAACAATTTGAAAGCTGATAACAACTACAATGCAAGTGAGCGGAATAAGTTGCTTCGTTATAGAACTAGTCGACTCCCACCTTATAAAATAGATTAGAATCGTAATATATAAAGACACAATCACTGTTAACGAAGGCTGTCCTAGCCGAAGCACAAAAATGGATAATTCATTTATTTTTATTAAGAAGGAATGACTTGTTATGACGACAAATGAAAATAGAGAGATCAGTGGTTCTCCTATTACAGGAACAATTATATGGATTAAAACAGTAATAAAAGAAGCGGGTAAGATGATAATAGATACAAAGGGAATGAAAATGAGGTTTAGCGGTAAACTGAGAATTGAAATTTCATAAAAGTGGTAAATAATAATCGGGAACGCTATTAACTGGGATATGATAGTTACTGCAAGCAGTTGGTTCCAATAACTTACATAACGTTTTATAACCGTAGGTGCCGATAATATCAAAGCATAGCTCACAAGGAAAGAAAGTTGAAATCCAATATGAAATAAATAATACGGGTTATAAAACAAAAGAAGTAAACAAACAACACTTACACCATCAAGAGGATGTAGTTTCAAACGTAGACGAATAGAAAGCAGTATAATCATTGCCATTAGTGATGCCCTAATTACAGAAGGGGCTGCACCAGCAACAATCATATAAATTGGTAGACTAGCAATCAATACATCTAAGGCTCGTTCCTTTGTTACACCAATCCTTAAAAGAAGGTAATAAGCTGTAGCAACAACTAATCCAACATGAAGACCAGAAACAGCTAATAGATGAATGATTCCTAGTGATTGATATGAGGATAATACATCCTCTTCAATCATAAAACGATCACCAAATATAAGAGCGATTACAATTCCTGCTACTTCTTTTGGATAATTAGATTGAATATAAACAACTCCATTTTGCCTCCATTGTTGTATACGCTCATAAAAAGTAAGTGAACTCTGTATACAATTTTGTAACGTGATCTGATTAGGAATAAAAATCCAATGTATTTTCTGTTCATATAAATAGCGCATGTAATTAAATTGGTAAAAATTAACAGGTGGAGAAGGTTTCTTTAGCTCTCCATCAAGCCTACATTTCATTCCCACCTTTAACTGCTTTACTTGAGTTTGCTCATGCTTTGAAGAAAGGTAATAATGGAGTTGTAATTTTTCACCTTTGGTTGTTTTAAAAAGAAAGGACAGTCGGTCTCCATCTATTTTAGGTATAGATGAAACCGTACCTGTGAATTGAGTTTGCTTTGGAGGAAAAATCGTTTTATTGCCACTATCAACATTCGCAGTAATTAAAAAGGAAGAGAGAAAAAAGCCAACAAAAATGAGATAACCAGTTCTCCTATTTGTACAAAAATGAAGATAAACAAGAAAAGCTGATAAAAATAACCCAAATAGTATCCAGCCAGACCACCCCCTAAGGGAAAAGCAGATACCTAAAGAAGAGGCAATAACAAATATGTGCCACTTTCCTGTCAACCATATACCTCCTAAAGAAATCATATTGTAGTTCGCTAGCTTTTGCTAGGTTAGGAAAGTACCCTCCTAACCTAGATATAAAGCATAGTCTTAACAAAAATTAACTTTGGCTTTTAACAAGCGCTTGCTCTAAATCAGCAATAATATCATTTGCATTTTCAATACCAATCGAAAGACGTACAAGCTCAGGTGTTACCCCTGCTGATCTTTGGTCTTTCTCAGATAATTGCTGATGAGTCGTACTCGCTGGATGAATAACAAGAGATTTAGCATCCCCAACGTTAGCAACATGGCTGAATAGCTCAAGAGAGTTAATAAACTTCTTCCCTTCTTCCATCTCACCTTTAATACCAAACGTTAAAATAGCTCCTTGTCCATTCGGTAAATACTTTTGTCCTAAATCATACGAACGATGAGATGGCAATCCAGCATAACTAACCCATTCAACTAAATCATGATTATCTAAATACTCTGCTACTTTTTTTGTATTTTCACAGTGTCTTTCCATACGTAAATGTAACGTCTCTAATCCTTGTAAAAGTAAAAACGAGTTCATTGGTGCAATTGCTGGCCCTAAATCTCGTAGTAATTGGACACGTGCTTTAATAATATAAGCTAGATTTCCAAGTGCTTCCGTATAAACAAGTCCATGATAACTAGGATCAGGCTCAGTTAGCCCAGGGAACTTACCGCTCGTCCAATCAAAATTACCACCATCTACAATCACACCACCAATTGATGTACCGTGTCCTCCCATAAACTTGGTAGCTGAATGAACAACAATATCTGCTCCATGCTCTATCGGACGACATAATGCTGGTGTAACTAATGTTGCATCGACCATTAATGGAATTCCATGCTTATGTGCAACATTAGCAACACTTTCTACATCTAATACATCTCCATTCGGATTTCCAATCATTTCACCATACAATAGCTTCGTATTTGGTGTGATTGCTTGTTCAAAAGCAGATGGATCTGTTCCATCAACTAGGTGAACGGTGATCCCCATTTTTTTCAATGTATGTACAAATAAATTGTATGTCCCCCCATATAAAGCACTCGACGCAACAATTTCATCTCCATGCTCACAAATATTTAAAATAGCTAAATGAATAGCAGAGCTTCCACTTGCTGTTGCTAAAGCTGCCACTCCACCATCTAAGTCTGCCACTCGCTTCTCAAATACATCTTGTGTAGGGTTCATGATTCGTGTATAGATATTCCCAAACTCAGATAACGAAAATAAACTAGCAGCATGCTCCGTATCTTTAAAACCATACGAAGTAGTTTGATAGATTGGAACTGCTCTAGACTGTGTTGCTGAATCGATTTCCTGTCCTCCATGTACTGCAATTGTTTCTAAAGACCATTTTTTCTCACTCATACTTTACGCCCCCAAAATTTTCATTTATTTATTAATTATCAGTTTTTTCACCTGATAACAAGTCCAAAAAAATAAGCCAATGACAAACCATTTCCACTATCTATTTAAATTTAATGATAATGTAAATGAGCTGTTACAATTATGAATTTTGAGGCTAATTTTAGCCTTTTTTATTACAAAAGTCAATTTTTTCATTAAATTCTGTTAATTTACCGTAATATGCTCTTTTAGTTTTTCTAAAGATTTCGGACCAATACCAGAAACATTTACTAAATCCTCAACTTGCGAAAATGGTCCATTCGTCTCTCTGTACTCTATAATAGTTTCTGCTCTTGCAGGTCCTATTCCTGGTAACTGCTCTAGTTCTGTAGCTGATGCATGGTTAATTCGAATTTTCCCTCCATTAGAACCAGCAGAACCAGCATTCATGTCAATCACCATTCCCTCTAATGCACCTTCCCCCTCTCTCGGAATAAAAATCATCATTTCATCCTGAAGTAATTGAGCAAGGTTTACTCGTGTTTCATCAGCTTCTTCTAAAAGTCCACCACCAAGATTAATTACATCAATAACTCTACTGCCTTTGTGTAAATGATAGACTCCAGGTCGAATAACCGCTCCCTTTAAATCGACCATTATCGTTTGCTCTACTTCCATTATTGCTTCATCCATAACCGTATCCTCATTTTCAAAGAGCCAATCCAAGTCAGTTTCTTCTGTTTTTTCATTGTTAAATCCTTTATATAAGCTTAGACTTGCAAATAATAGTATAATAAGAATAGCTCCAACCATTATTTGCTTTTGTTTTATAAAATTCATTACGCTTCACCCGTTTCAACATGTTTTTTATTACACCCTAATGGGAAAAATCTTTAGTACGAAAAAGAAAGGAAGAACAATTAAAATGAGTGTACACCTACAAATTGCAAGCCAAATAAACAAACATCTAGATGGTCAAAAAGAATTTAGACGCTTAGATATGATGCGTGAAGAGGCAATCGCTAGAACAATTGCTGAGGCAAAGAAAGTGAGTGATTTTTCAGTTCAAGAAATTAATCAAATAACAAACGAAATGAATCAACTTGCAAAAAAATTTAGCTTCCCTGTTCGTAAAAATGTAACAAAAGAAATGGTCATTGATTATACAAAAAATAGCAATTAAATAGATAATTCATATTCTCTTACTTACCTACATACATTTAGTGATAAATGGCAAGACCTGCAAATAAGCATGGTCATTTGGAGAAGGAGGGGATATTATGAATATTGGTGTGATTGGAACAGGTAGTATGGGGACAATTTTAATTGAATCTCTATTAGATTCGTTAGCTGTTAATCCGTCCCAAATGTTTATTACAAACAGAACAATAAAGAAAGCCCAAGTGCTATCAAATAAATATGATGGTCTACATGTAATGGATAACCCTACAAGTGTTATTAATAATTGTGACATCGTATTTATTTGTGTTAAGCCATTACAGTTCCACTCATTACTTCTTGAGATTCGTGAACAATGTGATAATAATCAAATGATTGTGTCAATTACAAGTCCTATTGCCGTTGAAGAATTAGAGGAAATGGTTGATTGTAAGGTCGCTAGGGCCATCCCAAGTATATTAAACAGAGCTCATGCAGGCCCATCATTACTTAGTTTTGGTGATCGTTGTAATGATAGCGATAAGGAAAGACTTCAAAGCTTAATGAGTCACATTTCAGCACCACTAGAAATAAATGAAAATATTACTAGAGTTTCCTCAGACATCGTAAGCTGTGGTCCTGCTTTCTTTAGCTATATCATGCAACAATTTGTTGATGCAGCTGTTAGGCAAACAGAAATCACAAAGGAAGAAGCAACCACATTAGCTACAGATATGATGATTGGGATGGGAAAATTATTAGAAAAGGAAATTTATACACTACCGTCACTTCAACAGCGCGTATGCGTACCAGGAGGTATTACTGGTGAGGGTATAAAAGTTTTAGAAGATGAAATTGGAGAAATGTTTGACCACCTCTTTCAAAAAACTCATGCAAAGTATTATGAGGACAAAGAAAAAATTAGTGAACAATTTAAAAATCAATAGAAATAGAGCAAGGAGATTATTTCTCCTTGCTCTATTCGTTTCTTGATTAACTTATTCCTGCTACTTATCCAATTTTTTTGTAACAAAAAAAATTCTTTCACTCGTCGGTTGTATCTCATTGTCATGAAAATCAGCAGTTACTTCTAGTACCTCAAAACCAGAATCTCGCAGCCAATTTTTATACGTATCAATTGGGAACGTTCGTTGTTTATGTAACTCTTCAATACGCTCGAACAGTCCGTTTTCATGCTGTGCAAAAAAGGTTAATTCATGTTCTACACTATCTTCATATTCTCCGTGAAAACTATTCCATATATAAGCGATAGTATCCTCTGTTTCAGCAAACGTTTGCTCAGCAAATACTTCATTCATCTTATATGAAGTATGAACATCAAAAAGGAACAAGCCATCCGTCTTTAGCTGTTGATGGATTGAACGGAAGGCTTCCATGACGTCCCGTTCCTCTTCTAGATAGTTTAATGAATCACAGAAAACAGTAACCGCATCAAATTTATCAACCATTTCTAACTGACACATATTTTGCTGAAAAAGTGGAACTGAATACCCAGCAGAATTTAGTTTTTCTTGAGTAACTGTCAGCATATCTGGAGATAAATCTACCCCTGATGCCAAATATCCTCCTTTTGCGAGCCTAAGCAAAAAGGAGCCAGTCCCACAACCAACATCTAATACTTCCTTACATGTTGGAGCGTACTGTTGTTGCTTTCTCTCAAAAAACTGAAACCACTGGTTATATGGTTCCTCATCCATTAATTTATCATATAAATACGCAAAACCTTGATACGTCATTTTCTCTCCTTAAAATATGTCCAGCCTTCTTCTTGATACACTTTTCCTTCCTTCATTAGCTTGCCAAGTGCTCGTTTGAAGGCAGCTTTACTTAATTGAAAACGACTATAAATATCTTCTGCTTGAGACTTATCCCAGTAAGGCATTGCACCATTACGGCCTTCCATATACTGAATAATCTTTTCTGCATCATCTGACAAAGCCTCTTGTTTACGAGGTTTTTGTGATACGTTGAGACGTCCATCCTCTCGAACATTTGTTACACGAACCGCAATTTTTTGACCAAGTCTTACAGTTGAATTCATATCGTCATTATGCAAAAAGGCTAAGTGTTTTTCGTCTGTTAAGATATTAACACCCTCTACATCCTCGCCCATTTTGTATACGATTCCTTCAACGTCTTTATTATACATCTCTGGCCCTGCCTTGACGGATTGGTCTTCAATCGGCTTACCATATACATGCTTAGCCATCAATCTACCTTTTTTATCCGTACTTAAAGTGACAAATAACTCATCACCTTCCGCTGGCCATCTTTCACGTTCTGGTGGTAAGTCATCCATAGAGAAAAACACATCTCTTGACGTACCGTTATATAAAAATAGTCCTTGGTTTCTAATTTGGCTTACTACCTTCAGCCAACCCATCTCCCCAAGTGAAATAATTGGCATCTCCATCGTTGCAGTAAGACGCCCTTCATGATCGAGGTATAAAAAAACAGTGACTTTCTCATCCTCTTTCAACTCGCCTTTTGCCTCTCTTTTGTGCAGTAGAATATCTTCCCCTTGCTGAGATAAAAAATAGCCAAATTCATTTTCTCTAGCAACTGTAAGTGTTTCAATGACCCCTGGCTTTAAAGTCATTACAGCAACTCTCCTTCTAAATTAATAGTAGGTGCGTCGCCCCATAATTTTTCTAGGTTATAATACGTTCTCTCATCACGATGGAATACGTGAACAACAACATCTCCTAAATCGACTAACACCCAACGTGCTTGGTCGTAACCTTCTAGCCTTTTGATTTCAATACCGTACTCCTGTGCTTGTTTCTTTAATTCAAAAGCAATTGCTTGTACTTGTTTTTCTGAGTTCCCGTGGCAGATAACAAAATAATCAGCTATCAGTGAAATCCCCTTCATATTTAAAGCAACAATATTATCAGCCTTTTTATCATCAACAGCCGTTACCGCTAGTTGTAGTATTTCTCTTTTTTCTCCCATAAAATCAATCCCTTCCTTTCTGCTTACCCTTTTGTATTAATTCATTATATGTTGCTAGTGTTTCTGGAAATATTGGTTGTCCCTTTTTCATTAGAAACGAGATTGTGTTTACGATTGATTGGATGATTGCCTTATCAAGGTCTTGCTTTGCAAGCTCTCGGACTTCGTCAACACCTTTGAAAGAACGACCAGGTTCAATATAATCAGCTAAATAAACAACCTTTTCTAATTGTGTCATCCCTTGTCTTCCCGTTGTATGATAGTAAATAGCATCTAATATTTCTTGATCGATTATACCTACTTCTTTTTTTACTAAATATGCTCCACAAGGGGCATGAAGCAGTTCAGTTCCATAATGCAAGAAGACCTCTGGGAACCCTTGCTCAATTATAATTGAGCGCATTTCATCCTTATCACGAAACTTTGCATAGTCATGGAAAATTGCTGCTGTTTCTGCCTTCTTCTCATCTACTCCATACCGTTTGGAAAGCTCGACTGCCGTCGCCATCACACCAATTGTATGTTGATAACGATGGTCAGTTAACTGTTCTTTTACGATAGATAATGCCTTATTTTTGTCCATATAATCCCCTCTCTTCTATATAGACTCGAACATTATCAGGAAGCAAATAACGAATGTTTTTCCCCTCTGCCACCCGCTCTCGAATATCACTCGAAGAAATGTCCACTTGTGGTGCTTCAATCTCAATCACATGCTTAGGATAAGGAGATTCTGAAGGATAGCCCGGTCGTTTCACCCCAATAAATGTAACTAGTTGAATTAGTTCATTTATACTTTCCCACTTAGGTAAAAAATCAATCATATCTCCACCAATAATGAAATAAAACTGATAAGTAGGATATTGTTCAGTCAACAAACGCATTGTATCAACCGTATAAGAACGTCCTTCCCTTTCTAGCTCAACTGTTGAAAGGAAAAAATTATCATTTTCATAAATAGCTAATTCAACCATCTTCATTCTATCTTCTGATAACGTTAGGTCCTCTCGCTCTTTATGTGGGGGAACTTGAGAAGGAATAAACCATATTTCATCAAGCTCACATTGACACATTGCTTCTTCCGCTATTAATAAATGTCCGTAGTGAGGAGGATCAAATGTCCCTCCCAAAATTCCAATTTTTTTCTCCATCCTTGAAACTCCCTATTTCCTTAAAATATAATGATAGCGACAATAGTCAATATATATTTATGGTAATTGTATCGATTTATTTTCTTCTGACTCTTTGTAAAGAACAATTGTATTACCTATCACTTGAACTAAGTGTCCATTTACTCTTTTTCCGAGTTCTTCAGCAACTTCCTTACGGTCATACTCACAGTTTTGTAATACATTTATCTTAATTAGCTCTCTTACTTCTAAAGCCTCAGATATTTGTTTTACCATATTATCGTTGACGCCACCTTTACCTACCTGAAAAATTGAATTTAAATGGTGCGCCTGTGAACGTAAATAACGTTTTTGTTTACCTGTTAACATGTTAACCTCCAAGTTGTTCTTCAACTATTTTTTTCATTTGTTCTTTATTTGGAGAAAGGCCTGTCCATTTCTCAAATGCGTGGGCACCTTGCCCAACAAACATCCCTACTCCGTTTACTATAATAGCCCCTTTGCTCTCTGCTTGCTCTAAAAATTTTGTTTTCAAAGGGTTATAAATTAAATCACTAACAACAGTGCCTTTCTTAACACTTTCGACTGAGATAGGTACCTCATCAATATTTGGACTCATACCTACAGAAGTGGTATTGATAATCACATCATAACGATTTATCAACTTCTCAGACTCTACTAGCGTCATAGCATCCATCTTCGTATTTGAAAAGCAATTATCAGCTATCCACTTGGCTTTATCAATTGTGCGGTTACAAATTGTTAATGACTTAACACCATAATTGGAAATAACGGTAGCAATCGCCCTTGCTGCCCCTCCTGCACCTATTACTAAGACACTTTTAGATCTAAGACTATCCCCAGTTACTTCTAACAGAGATGTTAGGTACCCTTGTCCATCAGTATTATATCCAACAAAGCGTCCGTCTTCATTAACAACTGTGTTAACAGCTCCAATAATCTTCGCTTCTTGATCCACCTCATCAAGTAGCTCCATAATCGCAACTTTATGTGGGATAGTGACGTTAAAGCCCGAAACACCTAAAGCTTTTAAGCCCTCTACTGCCGTTTTAAGATTTTCCTCCGGTACATCAAATGCGTGATAGAAATGTGATAACTCTAAAGAAGCAAACGCATCATTATGCATTGCCGGAGACATCGAATGCCCGACCGGATGCCCAAGAAGTCCAAATAATTTCCCCATTATTTTTTCCCCATTCCGATTATATAGCTTAGTTTTATTGAATTCCCTACATATTTTATATTAATGACTCACGAACAGATACACCTACACCTTCAGGAACATATGCAGCTACTTTTATATTTTTTTGATTAACCGATACCCAACCTAATCCTGAAAATACGATGTCAGTCTTTTCACCCTTTAGTACAAATTCATATTTAACTAAAGGCGGTAGTTCTTCTTTCGTTTCTGTTCCAGGTGGTGTTAGAAGTGTTCCAAGGTGTTGCTCGTATAAATCATCTGCCTTCTCTAGTTTCGTCCGATGAATATTTAATTCGTTTGAAAAGTGACAAACAAATGACGAACGGTCTCCAGAAACAAAATCTAGCCTTGCTAAGCCACCAAAGTATAATGTTTGTTGCTCATTTAACTGAAAAACCATTGGCTTTATTTCTTTTTTGGGAGTGATGACCTTTAACTCTTTCTTATCTATATAATGTGCTACTTGATGATGATTAATAATTCCAGGTGTATCATATAAGAACTTTCCATCATCTAAAGGAATATCGATCATGTCTAATGTAGTTCCTGGAAAATGAGAAGTAGTAATCATTAACTCTTCAGCTCCACCAAACTCTTTAATCATTCTATTAATAAATGATGATTTCCCAACATTCGTACAACCAACGATATAAACATCTTTTCCTTTTCTAAGCTCATCAATTTTACTAGCTAACTCGACAACACCATCACCTCTAGCTGCACTAATTAAATGAACATCCACAGGTTTTAAGCCTAATTCTTTAGAAGATTTTTTCATCCAGTTAATTAAACGGTTAGTATTTAACGACTTCGGTAATAAATCAACCTTATTCCCAACTAACAATACATCGTTTTTACCTACAAACCGATGTAAGCCAGGTAACCAACTACCATTAAAATCAAAAATATCGACAATCTTTACAATAAGTGAATTTGTATGTCCTAGTGTATTTAAAATCTTCAAGAAGTCGTCGTCAGTTAATGATACATCTTGTACTTCATTATAATGCTTCAAACGAAAACAGCGTTGACATATAATAATATCCCTTTCTAAGGAAGATGGTGGCGCATAGCCTAATTCTGCTTTGTTTTCTGTTTGTACCTTAACACCACAACCTGCACAGATTACCTCTCTCTCATTCACTCAAAAGCCCCCTACTCAAATTTATAAATCAATTGTGTTAGCATCATTAAAAGCTGGTGCCATCACATTTTCATTTACTCTTTTTTATGTTGTACTAAAATATCGTTAGTCAAACGGAAATTATACCCTTTTTCGATTTTTTTTGCAATTAATACGCTTTATAACTAACAATATATATAAATACATACGTAACAAATTGGAACTTTCACAAAAAATTAAAATATATTTTCGACAAAGTACAACCTCTATCTACACTTGTGGATAACTTTATACACCTCTTTACACAGTCATATCATTATGTTTAAACACCTTATAAACAAGTAATCAACAGCTTATCCACGCAACATTGTGGATAAAACGAACGGTTGTTCTATTTTACAATTGATGGTAGTATATACATAAATAATAAAGTTTAACTAACTAGCATATGTGGAAAACGACACATTAGAATAAAAATTAAAAAATTAGAAAAACAATCATGTCCACTTAATTCTAAACTATAAATTTTGATAGGGAGGTGTGTTGCCTTTTTGGCAACATAAATAATATGAAAAAATTATCGGACGAGCTTCTAATTGAAACATACTTTAAAGCTATTGAATTAAATCTCAGTAAAGATTTTATTGAATTAATTAGAATTGAAATTGATCGTCGTTCTTTAGGGGATAAAATCAAACTATCATCTTAATAAAAAAACAAAGAAAAAGAATCACTCTTCGGTAGGAGTGATTCTTTTTCTTTGTTTTTATGGGTGTATACGTATATACTCCCTCGGTCTAAAAGGCTCAAAACGTATTTGATGTGGCTCAGCCTCTAATATTTGGATTGTTTCAGATTCATCAAGATTTTGCATATATAAATTACGGTCATTTAATCCATGAATCCACCAAGCAGTCGCAAATATAACAAAGAATATCCCTATTGCAATAAATCCTTTTTGTAAAATCATGATTGCTCACCTCAAACTTTTCATTGAGAGTTTTCTTTTATTCTCTTTAAGTAGGATGAGATATTTCTGCGATAATTATACATTTTTAGGTAATAATAATTGATAATAATTTTCTAATTTAGCTTAAGGAAGCAAAATAACTTATCTTTTTATAAAATTTAATATTTCTAAAATTTTTTTTTATGCTTTCTAAACGTATTTATTCATATTTAATAAACACTTAATATTCCACGGTTATTGATATGTACAATGGATGCAAGGGTTTTAAAATTAGTATATAATTTGGGGTAGTTTTGAATATAAGAGTTTGTCAAAGGTAAACTCTATGCAAGAGCCACTTAGGCCATCCTTGATAGATTAATCCTCAGTCTAAAAAAAGGTTGTTCAAAAAGATAAAACCCGGTCTTTTTGAACAACCTACTGTAAAGAATTCGAGGATAGCTTCAGATGGATGCTCTATGCATAAATGATTTATAAAAAGGAGGTAATAAGCATTGACAGTATTACATTGGGTTACAATTGCACCATTTTTATTAGCCATCTTGGTTCCATTCTTCTATAAATTTGCAAGACCTATACATACAGGATGGTTTGTTTTTGTACTCCCCGTTGTACTTTTTATTTATTTCTTACAGCAATTACCGGTAATTTCAAATGGGGGTAATATCCTTTATACAGTACCATGGGTTCCTTCATTAGGAATTAACTTTACTGTCTATCTTGATGGATTAAGTTTGCTATTTGCCCTCTTAATCACTGGAATTGGTGCATTAGTAGTGCTTTATTCAATCTACTATTTATCTAAGAAGACAGAAGCGATACATAATTTTTATGTGTACTTGTTGATGTTCATGGGGGCGATGTTAGGGGTTGTTATTTCTGATAACCTAATAGTTCTTTATGTTTTCTGGGAATTAACAAGTTTAGCTTCATCGCTATTAATTAGTTATTGGTTTCATCGAGAAAAATCAATTTATGGTGCTCAGAAATCAATGCTCATCACTGTTTTTGGTGGGTTTGCTATGCTTGGGGGGTTCTGTTTACTTTATGTAATGACAAACACCTTCAGTATAAGAGCCATTATTGAACAAGCGGATGTCATAGTTGGAAATCCACTATTTATTCCAGCAATGATCCTTGTACTACTCGGTGCTTTTACAAAATCAGCTCAATTCCCATTCCATATCTGGTTACCAGATGCAATGGAAGCACCAACACCTGTTAGTGCATACTTACACTCTGCAACAATGGTTAAAGCAGGAATTTATCTAGTTGCTCGTTTAACACCTGTATTCGGCGGAGTAGCCGAATGGTTCTGGATTATTTCTGCATTCGGTATTGTTACATTATGTTGGGGCTCTATATCAGCTGTCCGACAAAAAGATTTAAAATCAATCCTTGCCTATTCAACAATCAGTCAGCTTGGATTAATAATGTCACTTCTAGGGTTAGGTTCAGCATCACTTTATTATGGATACGGAACAGATACTACATTATATACAACGGCCACTCTTGCTGCTGTATTCCATTTAATAAACCATGCAACCTTTAAAGGTAGTCTGTTTATGACCGTCGGGATTATTGACCACGAAACAGGTACCCGTGACATTCGTAAACTTGGCGGTTTAATGTCGATTATGCCAATTACGTTTACGATATCATTAATAGGGTTAGCATCTATGGCTGGTTTGCCGCCGTTTAATGGCTTCTTAAGTAAAGAAATGTTCTTTACAGGTGTGCTTAATGCTAGTCAGCTAGACATTTTCAATATGCAAACATGGGGTATGATTTTCCCTGTACTTGCTTGGATTGCTAGTGTATTTACATTTGTCTACTGTGCAATTATGTTCTTTAAAACATTTACAGGTCAATTCAAGCCTGAAAATTATGATGTTCATGTACACGAAGCTCCAATTGGAATGTTAATTAGTCCAATCATCCTTGGATCGTTAGTGGTTGTATTCGGATTCTTCCCGAACCTTCTTGCATACTCGTTAATTGAGCCAGCTATGGCAGCTATCCTTCCTGGAATATTACCAGAAGGTCAGCAGTTTTATGTAAATATTTATCATTGGCATGGCTTTAACACTGAGCTCTTTATGACAATTGGAGTTATTGCAGTTGGTACTTTTATTTATCTAACTGCTAAAAAGTGGATGCAACTTTCTATCTATCTAAAAGAACGCGACCCATTAAATCGTGTTTATGACGGCTCTTTGGTTGGATTAATCAAAGGCTCACAAAAGGTAACATCACTTCAAATGACTGGTCTTTTACGTGATTACTTTGCTTACATGATTACGTTCATGATATTCATGTTTGCGTACACGTTTATCCGATATGATGTCTTTGCGATTGATACCGTAAACGTTGCTGGAATTTCGCCATACATTTGGGTTGTAACACTAGTCTTTATTGCAGCTACATTAGCAGTACCATTTATCAACCATAGAATAACTGCAGTAATCATAGTCGGAGTTATCGGGTTCTTGCTCGCTTTATTCTTTAATATCTTTAGAGCACCTGACTTAGTTTTAACTCAATTATTAGTAGAAACTGTAATGGTTGTTTTATTATTACTTGCTTTCTATCACTTGCCCGAGCTTCGAAAAGAAAAGTTCACGCCTCGTTTTAATGGGGTAAATCTACTTATTTCGATAGCAGTCGGAATTTTTGTAACAGCTACAGCATTTAGCTCATTAGCGTTAAGTAACTCAAATGGTCTTGAGCCAATATCACATTACTTTATAGAAAACTCATATGAGCTAGCAGCCGGAAAAAACATGGTAAACGTTATCCTAGTTGATTTCCGTGGACTTGATACGTTACTTGAGGTGCTTGTACTAGGTATTGCAGCACTAGGTGTTGTTACACTTATTAAATTACGAATGACTGGGAGGGAAGATGTGTGAAGACAAACAATGTAATGCTCCATACAATTACAAAGGTTGCTACCTTTATCATCCTAACCTTCTCTGTTTACCTATTCTTTGCAGGTCATAACAATCCAGGTGGAGGTTTTATCGGCGGTCTGATGACCGCTTCCGCCTTGTTGCTTATGTACTTAGGATTTGATATGAAATCAATAAAAAAAGCAATCCCATTTAATTTTACACACATGATTGCTGTTGGGTTACTTATCTCACTTGCAACTGGAATAGCTAGTATGATTTTTGGCTATCCATTTTTAACACAGTTCGATCAGTATGTAACTGTTCCTCTACTCGGAGAGTTCCACTTAACTACTGCCCTACCTTTTGATTTAGGTATCTATCTTGTAGTAGTTGGAATTGCGTTACTAATCATACTTACGATTGCGGAGGATGATGCATAATGGAAATATTAATGTCCATCGTTGTTGGTGTCCTCTTTATGGTTGGAACCTACTTGATTCTTACAAAAAGCTTATTACGTGTCATTTTAGGTCTTATGCTCCTTTCCCATGGAGCACATCTATTGTTGCTGACAATGGCTGGTTTAAAGCAAGGGGCTCCTCCATTATTAGGAGAAGAAGCAGCAGCCTACGCTGATCCTTTACCGCAGGCATTAATTCTTACTGCGATTGTTATTAGCTTCGGGGTAACTGCCTTTATGCTTGTCTTAGCTTACCGCACATACAAAGAGCACAAAACAGATGATTTAGATAAATTAAGGGGTTCTGCTGATGAATAATTTTATTTTATTACCTATTCTACTCCCATTTATCATCGGGGTTATACTCATATTCTTTGCCAAACAGCATTCGATACAACGTATCATTAGTGGCTTTACTGTATTCTTCCTTTTAGGAATTGCTGCCTACTTAGCTATTTTTGTTTATCAAAATGGGATTCAAACTTTAGAGCTTGGAAACTGGCGAGCACCATTTGGAATCATTTTAGTTGCTGATATGTTTGCAACTATGATGGTGGTTCTATCAAGTATTGTTGGTCTTGTGTGTTTGTTCTTTGCCTTTCAAACAATATCTAATGAGCGGGAAAAGTATTATTTTTATCCCTTTTACTTTTTCTTATTAACTGGGGTAAACGGGGCCTTCTTAACTGGAGACTTATTTAACCTATTCGTATTTTTCGAAGTAATGTTAATTGCTTCATATATTCTCATCGTAATTGGCGGGACAAAGTATCAGCTTCGAGAATCATTGAAGTACGTTATGATTAACGTGTTTGCTTCTATCCTATTCATTGTTGGTGTAGCTTACATTTATGCTGCTACTGGTACTTTAAACTTTGCAGATTTAGCTGTAAAAGTTGGAGAACTAGAACAACAAGGTGTACTTAATGTCGTAGCTATATTATTCTTAATTGTATTTGCTATGAAAGGGGCATTATTTCCGCTCTATTTCTGGTTACCACGCTCATACTATGGTCCTCCAGCAGCGATTGCTGCACTTTTCGGTGGACTACTTACGAAGGTTGGTATTTATGCGATATTCAGAATGTTTACGTTAGTATTTGTCCACGACCCGGGATTCACTCATAACATTATTCTTGCATTAGCAGGACTTACAATGTTCTTTGGTGTTCTAGGAGCGGTATCACAGTTTGACTTTAAACGAATTCTTTCTTATCACATTATAAGTCAGGTAGGATATATGGTCATGGGACTTGGTATCTTTACACCGCTTGCTATTGCAGGGGCAATCTACTATATTGCTCACCATATTATCGTTAAAGCTGCTCTATTCTTATTTGCAGGGGCAACACAAAAAATTACCGGAACGACAGATTTAAAGAAAATGGGAGGATTATTAAAGACACATCCATTGCTTGCTTGGTTATTCTTTATTTCCGCTATTTCGTTAGCTGGTATTCCACCACTTAGTGGTTTCTTCAGTAAATTTGCTCTGATGTTATCAGGTTTCCAAGAGGAACGATACATCATTGTTACAGTAGCATTAGTCGTTGGTCTATTAACTCTCTTCTCTATGATGAAAATCTTTATCTATGCATTCTGGGGAGAGCAAAAACATACCGAACAACAAGCAAAGCAAAAAGTAGGGCCACTCCTTCTTCCGATTGTGCCTTTAGTATTCTTAACAATCGTACTTGGTTTCTTTGCAGAACCAATATTCCAATACTCTCTTGGAATTGCAGAAGAAATCCTTGATCCGTCCATTTATATTAATTCTGTATTGAAGGAGTAGTTGCTATGCATTTTCAAATATTACTAAATGTCGTGATCGCTCTCATTTGGGCCTTCTTGCAAAACAGTTACACTGGTGTAGACTTACTAATTGGATACGTGATTGGGATATTCATTCTCTATGGATTACGTCGTTTTCTTAAATTTGACTTTTATATGCGCCGTGTTTTCGCTCTAATTAGGTTAATTCTCTTGTTTAGTAAAGAGTTAATATTAGCAAACTGGGACGTAATTAAGATTGTACTAAGTCCTAAATTAAATATTCAGCCTGGTATTGTTGCTGTTCCTACAAAGTTAAAAACTGACTGGGAATTAACTCTACTAGCTGCTCTTATTTCACTGACACCTGGTACATTATCAATGGATTTTTCAGATGACAACAAGTTCATTTATATTCACTCAATTCATGTACCAGATAAAGAGGCTATGATTAGACAGATTCATAACACGTTTGAGAAAGCGATTATGGAGGTGACTCATTAATGCTGCACACAGTATCACAAGTCGTATTAATAGTCATGTCCATCTCATTACTCGTTTGTTTTATACGAGTAATCATTGGTCCTACAATGTCTGACCGTGTTGTAGCATTAGATACATTCGGAATAAACTTAATAGGATTTATTGGAATCTTAATGATAATCCAAGAAACTACTGCTTATTCTGAAATTATTTTAGTTCTTGGGATTCTTGCTTTTATAGGTTCAATCGCATTAGCTAAGTTTTTAGAAAGGGGTGCTGTTTTTGATAGAGATAATTCTTAGTATTTTAATTCTTCTTGGAGGCTTTCTTAGTATCCTAGGCTCAATCGGAATTATGCGCTTCCCAGATGTTTATGGTAGATTACATGCTGCAACGAAAAGTGCAACATTAGGTGTTATCTTTATTATGACAGCAACCTTTCTATTTTTTCTAATAGTAGAGCACTTATTTGTTGGAAAAATACTTTTAACCATCGTCTTTGTTTTTCTAACAGCACCATTAGCGGGGCTAATGATTTCCCGCTCTGCTTACCGAATTGGCGTACCATTATGGGAAGGTAGTACGCAAGACGATTTAAAGCATAAAATGAACAAAGCTAAAAAGAATCAAAATAATGAAGCTTAAATGTAAAGGAGACTCAAGATTGTATCTTGAGTCTCCTTTTATATCTTGATAGTAACAGCTTTAGTAACTTCTATAGCCGTATTTTTGTCATTAAGTTGATTCTGCATATTTCACAGCCTCAGCTAGTAAATCAACGATATGGACCCCTCTAACACTCTCAGATAAGCCCTCCCTTTCAATCCCTAGCTTCATTTGAAGTAAACAGCCTGGATTTGCCGTCACTATTGAAGATGCACTAGTTGCTTTTGCATTGACCATTTTGTGGTCTAAAATATCATTAGACATATCTGGTTGGACTATATTATATATCCCCGCTGAGCCACAACAAGTATCTGCATCTTTCATTTCTTTGTACGTCACGCCTTCAATTGACTGAAGTAATTTTCTTGGTGCACTGGCTGTTTTCATGACATTTCGTAAATGACATGAATCTTGGAAAGTTATTGTTTGCTCTGTTAGTTTCATTTTGGGAGGACCCACTTCAACTAGTATCTCTGAAATATCCATCACTCTTGAGGAAAAGGCCTTTGCTCTCTCTACCCATTCAGGATCGTCTTTTAATAAATGGTCATACTCAACTAATAGTGCCCCACAACCGCCTGCATTAGAGATAATATAATCAATATGGTCTTCCTCAAAGGCAATAATGTTTTTCTTAGCCATTTCCTTCGCTTTATCTTTCTCACCACTGTGAGCATGAAGAGCACCACAACAGCTTTGAGTTTGAGGAATTACGACTTCACAACCTGACTTCTTTAATAGGTACAATGTAGAATCATTTGTTTCCATAAACATTGTATCCATTAAACATCCTGAAAAGAATGCAACTTTTTTCTTTACTATCCCTTCTGCCTGAACATGAGAGGGACGATTTTTCATTCGTTTAGGTGATGGTACGGATGGAAGGATTTTTTCCATTGTTGCCATATTACCAGGCATAACATGTAGCACTTTCGACTTTTGGACAACCTTTTGTACACCAGACTTTTGATAGAACCATAATAAACTATTTAACGAACGCATTCTATTTTGATGAGGGAAAAGCTGATTAAATACTGTTTTGCGCAAGACACGGACAGGAACACTATATTTTTTTGTTGTATTTAGGATATCTCTAGCTTCCTCTAGTAAATGACCATATTTCACACCTGAAGGGCAGGCTGTTTCACATGCACGACAACCGAGACATAGGCTTAACTGCCTTTCAAAATCTTCATCAGGCTCCATTTTCCCGTCGACAACTGCCTTCATTAACGCTATCCGACCACGAGGTGATGCGGCTTCATTTTGTACTGTTTCTCCATAAGTCGGACAACTTGGTAAACAAAAACCACATCTCATACAGTTCATTAATTCATCATAATCCATTCGTTTTTGAAATTCAGCGATTGTCTGTTCTTTTGTTTTATCTGTTATGTTACTCATCGTTGAACAACCACCCGTTTTTTAGTTTCTTTCGCAAACATCTTTCCAGGGTTCATTATGTTATTAGGGTCGAAAGCAAATTTTAATGTCTTCATCGCAGCTACACCTTCTTCACCTAACTTCCAAGCTAAATAAGGTGATTTCATAACCCCTACACCATGCTCTCCTGTAATCGTCCCACCTAAATCTATTGCCTTAGCGAAAATCTCTGCAAAAGCCTCTTCTACACGTTCTATTTCCTCTTCATTTCTAGCATCCGTCATACATGTTGGGTGTAAGTTTCCATCACCTGCATGACCAAATGTACAAATTTCAACATTATACTTTACAGCAATTTCATTGATCGCCTTGACCATTTCAGCAACCTTAGAACGTGGGACTGTTGCGTCCTCTAAAATCGTTGTTGGTTTCTTTCTAGCTAATGCCGATAATGCTGAACGTCGTGCTGTCGTTAATGCAAGACCTTCTTCTGCTGTTTTGGCAATTTGAACAGAAATTGCTTTTTCCTCTTTACATATTTCTGCAATTCTCTCAATGTCTCTATCTACTACTTCTTTGGCACCATCTTGCTCAATTAATAATACTGCACCTACATCAGTTGGTAAGCCAATCTTGGCAAAATCTTCTACTACCTCTAATGTGGCACGATCAAGAAACTCCAGAGTAGCTGGGATGATTTTATTTGAGATAATTTTTGATACTGTCGCACCTGAAGCTTCAAGCGTGTCAAATAACGCGAGCATCGTTTTCTTTGTCTCAGGCGTTGGGATAAGCTTCAGAGTTGCCTCTGTAATAACCCCTAGAGTCCCCTCAGAGCCAACCATTAATCTAGTAAAATCATAACCTGCTACATCCTTTGCTAACTTTCCACCCGTACGAATTACTTCCCCGTTTGGTAAAACAACCTCTAATGCGATAACATAATCACGAGTAACTCCATACTTTAAGCCACGTAAACCACCTGAGTTTTCATTAATGTTGCCACCGATAGTAGAGATTTTCATTGAGCTTGGGTCTGGTGGATAAAACAAACCTTTTTCTTCTACAGCTTGAATCATATCTAACGTGATGACCCCCGGCTGAACCGTAACGGTAAGATTCTCTTCGTCAATTTCTAAAATCTCGTTCATATGTGTAAATAAGAGGACAATTCCTCCCTCTAAGGGACATGTTCCAGCACATAAATTCGTTCCTGAACCACGAGGAACAATCGGCACTTTATATTCATTACAAACTTTGACAATCCCCTGTACTTCCTTGGTATTTCTAGGCTTTACAACTCCATCAGGCATTGCTTGATAATTTGGTGTAGCATCATATGAATAAACGAGAAGACTTTCATTTGAATCAAGAACATTTTCTTCTCCAACTATTTTCACTAACTTCTGCTTTACTTCACTAGTTAACATATTTGTTGCCTCCCTTAATCGTCTGAACGAATCGGTTATTATAGTTCTATTGTAAAAAAACAAACCGCTTAACTCTATGTATAAGTCTACAAAGAATAAGCGGTTTTTCTGTTTATTTTTATATGTTCATCTAATTTCATTCCAAAAATTTAATGCAATGTAACATGTTACTAAAATACGAGTGTCCTTTAAGGATTCTCCAGTTAATTCTCCAATTCTTTTCAACCGATAGTGGAGTGTATTTATATGGATATGTAAGGCACTAGCTGTATGCTTAAGCGAGGTATGATGAATGAAGTATTGTTCAAGCGTTTCCATTAGTTCCTGTTCATAAAGAATTGGTCCTAATACCTTTTTGACAACTTCCTCTCTTGTTTCATCACTTATTTCAGCAAGAGCTATATCTAACGTCAATTCATCATAAAAGGTTATTCCACTCCCTTTTCTCGATGTCCGTAACGCTCTCTTCGCTTCCTGATAAGACTTCGACAGATACTCAATTCCCTTTTGTAGTGAACCGACACCAATAGTCGAAGAAATTCCGTAGTTGTTCCTTATCATTTCTCTAAACTTCTCAAGCTTTTCTCGGAATAGAGATTCTTTCTGCTGTGTTGTAGCTACTTTTAAGAGAACAAATCGACCATTACCCCATCGTACTAGCAAATCCTCTGAATTTACAATAGTAGGTCCGTACCTTTCTAGAACTTCTCTTTCAATTAATAGTTCATCTATTGGTTCGTTTGCGATATCTAACTGTATTAAAGCACATTTTCTAGGGACATCCATTCGGATTCCAAGGATTTCTCCTCTTTCCCTGAAGTCATCATCTTGTTCCGTAGAATGTACCCATTCGTAAACAAAGGATTCAAGCCCCCTCATTTTTGATTCTAAGCGTTCTGAATAATGCGCTTCTTGTATAATTAACTCTGTCATACGTTGAATTAATTCACCATACGAAGACACTTTTTCGAGAGAACCGGTAATTCCAATGACACCAATGACTTCTTTTTGGAAAGTAATCGGTAAATTCAAACCCGATTTTACGCCTTGGAGACGTTCTACGTCTTCCTCAGTAATCGGCATTTTCTTCTTTGATTTTACAACTCGCAATGCTCCTTCATGAAAAGTACCAACCCGTTTATTATCGCTTCCTGCAACAATAAAACCATCTGGCCCAACAACTATGACCTCTTCATTAATAACTTGAGTTACTTCACTCACAATTCGTTGCGCCAAAACTAGTAAGATTCTCATGAATATACACCCTTAATCTATAAAAAAATTACATAATTTTTGTAAATTGGTCATACACTTCATTAATTAGAAAATTCTATTCTTCCAATACTTTGACCTACTTGTACCTCTTTTGGAAGGTTCTTTTCATCACTATGAAAAATCCCCTTCTCAAATAACAATACGACTGTAGAGCCGAAGGAAAAGTACCCGACTTCTTCCCCTTTTTTTATTTCACTCGATGGATGAGTTGTGTGGATACTGTTGACATTTAATGCACCAACTTTCACAATCGCCATATGCTTACCTTCAGTTTGCACTTCAGTAATTAAACGGTAATTCCTGGAAAGTGGTCTTTTTCCATAAATAAGTCCATGTTCATTGACTGGATATGACTTTTTACCTAATGTCCACTGCCTGATAACTTGGCCAGATATTGGACTATGGATTCTGTGATAATGGGATGGACTTAAATAGAATATAACATAAGCACCACCGCGATATTTATCAATATGATTATGGTTTCCAAGCATTTCTTCTATGCTATATGTTTGTCCTTTTACAAAGAAGGTACAGGTGTCTGTTATCTCTCCTAAATCAGCTAAAATCCCGTCGACTGGACTTACTACTTGGTCCTTTCGTTCATCAATGATACGAACACCTTGTTTCAACCTTCTAACAAAAAATGAATGTAAACTACGATAATCGGAAAGTGGTTTTTCCATTTCCTCTTGGTTTATTTTATAAGTTTTTGCAAAGGATTTAACGAGGTATCTACTTGCACTTGATGTTGTAAACTTCCGAAGTAAATATGAATTTAATTGATTACTTGTTAATTCCATAAAAGAACGATATAAAGCTTTTTTCACCGTTAACCTCCACTGGCATAAGATTGTAAAATTATCTAAATGTTTCTATAGTTCTCTTGCCAAAATTATGTTATTATTTTAAGTTAAGAAGATCTTTATTTTTTTTATTTTATTTTTTATCGTATAGAAGGGATGAGTGAATCTCATGTTTTTACTACAACATTTGGATCATACAGTAAAAAAGATGAAAAGCCAATCAGCAAATTTGCTGACAATCATAAATTTAAGCTTTGGTGCATTTGCCATTATTTTTGTTCTTCAAAATGATCTTCGCGCTGCCCTATTATTAATTACTCTAGCCGCAGTATTCGATCGATTAGACGGAATGGTTGCAAGAAAATTAAAGATTACATCTGAACTTGGGAAGCAACTTGACTCACTTAGTGACATTATTTCCTTCGGTGTTGCTCCTGCTATTTTATTACATCAAGCGATACTATATGAATTCGGAATTGCAGGGTCAACTTTTGCAATTATATTCATCGTTTGCGGTGCAATTCGTCTTGCTCGCTTTAATGTCTCTGAAATGCATGGTTATTTTGTTGGACTACCAATTACAGCCGCTGGGTGTCTTTTAACACTTTGCTATTTATTAGTAGGGTTCATCCCTGACGCTGTTTTTATGTTTATAACTGTCATTTTGGCTTTACTAATGATAAGCACATTTAAAGTTAAAAAAGTATAAAATAAAATCAATTGTATTACCTACTTTGTACAAACACAGAGTAGGTTTTTTAAAAAATTTGCATTTTATGTAAGTGTTTCGACAAATCCTGAGTGAAATCTGGATTTTTTTATGTATTTTTTATGGAATGCTTGACACTTTAAGGTTTAATGAGTAAATTTTAAATGCAGGTTATATTTATAGGTATGAAAGGGAGTTTTTTCATGAACAAAACAGATCTTATTAATACAGTAGCTGAACAAGCTGATCTTTCAAAGAAAGATGCTTCAAAAGCTGTTGATGCAGTATTTGAAAGTATTACAAACACATTAAAAGAAGGCAATAAAGTTCAATTAGTTGGTTTCGGTAGCTTTGAAGTACGTGAGCGTTCAGCTCGTAAAGGTCGTAATCCGCAAACTGGTGAAGAAATTGAAATTGCAGCTACGAAAAATCCTGCATTTAAGCCAGGTAAACAGTTAAAAGACGCTGTAAACTAAAGACAGTGTAGGTTCTTGGTTACATAAGCTTTTGCCATTATCGTTGAATATTTATATATCAATATAATAAACCAAAACCCCAAAAAGCAAAGGCACTTGTCCTTTGCTTTTTATTATTATGTACTTTGTTTAGACCGCCCAACAAAAGTTCACATCCCAGTTGAACGGCCAATCGCAGGTAAAATTGGGATGTTACTATCATTGTTCCACATTTAGACCTTTTTTGCACCTAGAAAATGTTGGATTTTATAAAAGGAGCAGTACCCTACGCTGTTAATTATATTATTTTAACTTTTCAGCAATTTGTACTGTACGCCTTGCTTGATGCTTCACTGCATCTGTTACATCTTCTTTCATGTTTCCTTCTTGGTCAACAGTAACACTATTGCCATACGGGTTTCCACCAGAAGTGAAAGCAGACTGGTCTGTATAGCCTGGAGCTACTACTATAGCACCCCAGTGATACATTGTTGTGTAAAGTTGAAGTATTGTTTGCTCGTGTCCACCATGTAGGTTACTGGCTGATGTCATCCCACTAACTACCTTATTCGCAAGTTTCCCATTGAACCACAAACCACCGGTCGTATCTAAGAATTGTTTCAATTGTGCAGGTATGTTACCAAATCTCGTTGGTACACTGAAGATAATAGCATCAGCCCATTCTAGGTCATCTAATGTTACTTCAGGAACATCCTTAGTTGCATCTAAATGAGCTTTCCAGGCTGGATTTGATTCTATAGCAGCAGCAGGAGCAAGCTCTGGCACCTTTAACACTTTTACTTCAGCACCAGCCTCTGTACCACCATCCTCTGCCCACTTTGCAAGCTGATAATTCGTTCCTGTTGAACTGTAATAGATTATTGCTAAATTAATTTTTGACATGCTATTTACTCACTTTCCCTTCTATAAAAGTTTCATGAATACATGTCTACTATACCCTCAATTCATTGAATTCAATCAACATTACTGCATTACCTTTAACACATAACTAAAGTAACTTAAGTTAATGATTATGATTGTAAACCAAAAAAAAAATTAAAGCTCTTTTGCATTGAGCCCTAACTTTTTTAATAAAGTAATCATCGTATTCTTTTCATCTTGATCTAAACTTCCAAATATATTATTTATTGCTTCCTCATGGTCAGGGAAGATTTCACTCATAAACTTCTTACCAGCTTCAGTAATTGCTGCATACGTTACTCTTCTATCTTTTGGACATGACTTTCTTTCTAATAGTTGTTTTTTTTCTAATTTATCAACAACATATGTTATACTTCCACTTGCTAACAAAACTCTTTTCCCAATTTGTTGAATAGGCTGATCTCCTTTATGGTAAAGAAGTTCTAGAACAGCAAATTCAGTTGGGTTTAGACCGTAACTTCTAATGTCATCCTCAACACAGTCCATTACCGTTCTTGTTGACCTCGACAACACTATAAATAACTTCAATGCTAAGTCTTTCTCATCAACATTATTATTCATAATATCAACCCTTATTTATCTCGAATTAAGGATAATTATATAATTAGCAAAGTAAACATGTCAACACTAAAAAGTAACTGTTTTTCATTAAATTAATTTATCCCTCTATCTTAAAGGACAAAATCAAAATCAATTTCACTAGGATAAGAACTACTTTCCGTTAACAACCGATAATAAAAGTAAAGTTTTTTAAGGTTCTTTGTAAAATATATCCTTTCAGATCCTCCATCATTAATCATCCCTTTTTCAAACAGTAGATATTTAATACTTACAAAAATATATGGATTATTTTTCGAAATATCCATTATACTTAAAGTAGTAGCAAACTTCTGAAAGTGGGGAATTACTTAGATGTATAAAGTATTTATTGTGGAAGATGATTTTTTGATGCGCTACAGTCTAGAAGTAATGCTAAATAACGAAGACGATATGAAAGTTATTGGTAAGGCTGAAAATGGAGAAGAGGCCATAAAAAAAATCAGTAATGAACAACCTGACATTGTGCTAATGGATATTCGATTGCCGATAATGGATGGGATTACATGCACAAAACTTATTAAAGAAAAATTCCCTAATATCGTTGTATTAATTCTTACTACTTTTAATGAAGACGAATACATTTATGAAGGTTTAGCCTATAAGGCAAATGGTTATATTTTAAAAAATATTAATAACGATAAGCTTATTAAAACAATAAGAGAAGCAGCTAAAGGACAATTTATTATGCCAGAAGAAGTAGCTGCTAAATTATCAAACCGTCTCCACAAACTCTATGACCATGCCTCTCTTTCTATGAAACTAAACAAAATTTTTGACTATTTAGAGCAAGATAATATCCAGTTAAGTAAGAAAGAAAGAGAAATTGTCGAATTAGTATTAGAAAAACTTAATAATCGAGAAGTAGCAAAACGGTTATTTATTAGCGAAGGAACAGTAAAAAATTATTTAACAGTACTTTATACAAAACTCGGAGTTAAAAACCGAAATCAATTAATCGATTACTTTAGAAAGTTAGATAAAAAACAATTAAATTAAAAGAAGACCCTTGATATGTTACTTTACCAAGGGTCTTTGTTCTAACTATACTGTAGGAAAAGAAATGCAAACAAAATAAATCGCTGCTTTGTCTTTCTCAACCCAAATTTCCCCACCTTGCTTCTCAATAATTTCCTTTGCTAATGTAAGTCCTAACCCTGTATTCGATGAATTTACTTTACGTGCTTGATAAAGCTTTTCAAATATAAATTCAATTTCGTCATCTGTAATTAGGCTACTCGGAAGCGTAATTTTAAAAATGATTTGTGATTCTTTCTGTTCACAGCTCAAACCTAGTGGAGTAGAGTCTTTCCTTAAATCCTCAATTACATTCTTTATCAGCTTTTTAAATACTCGTAGCGTTTGAGTAACATCAATAATAATAGCAAGATCAGAATGGTTACTGTCTATGGGTTTACTCGTGGTAAAAGCTTTTATTTTACTTTCGTACACTAGATGCTTTTCAACTGTATCAATTAATTCACATACCCCAATTATCTCCTTATCAAATGTTACCTTATCCATCTTCAGCTAATTTATTCTCTAACGATTGATTCAATTCATACACTTCATATGTCAGACTATCAACCTTTTTAAAAAGGTGTGAATAATTCATCGATATAATAATAATCTGTGCTAATAAAAATAAGCTGAAACCATAAGGTAGTAAGTCCATTGTCTGAATAATTTCATTATGATGAAGATAATCATTCATAATTGTCATAAAACAGATTATAGCAAAAATAAATCCAATTAGTGCCCCTTCTCGCTTCTTTATAGCTGCAGTTAAATATACATATAAAAGATATATCCCCGATAAGCCTATAACAACCATCATCAACGGCATTAAAGAAGTAAACGTCCCTATAGAAGTCACTAATACAATCAAGCTAAAAACAGTTCCTATTAGTATAGCAATAAAAACAAAAGCCTTATTAATTTCATATGGGAATAAATATCTTAGAAATAATACAAATGCTATGTAACTCACATTTTCAGATAAATATTCTAATTTCTTTAGGACAGTCCAATCAAGCTCATTGTATAACGTTAAGAGCAATATATCGCCTACTAATAATGTACGTACAGTCATCGCTAAACAAAATAGTCCAAAGAAAAGCATCGATAAATTTTTTCTTTGAAAACTGTAAACCACAAGATAATAAACTCCCATAATGAAAAGCATTCCGATACTCAACATTTGGAGCATCAGACTTATATCCTTACTTGTATTAATAGAATTAATTGTTCCAAGTGTAATAGGTTCCCTAGTCCACCTTTACGATAATTATAGTTAGTAACATGTAAGACTAAATCAATGGAAGTTGATTGTGGTGTAAAATAAGCAACAGTGTTACGTAGCATTGGGATCATCACTTCTTCTGACTCCCCAATTCTCCCTTCTCCTGCAACTTTCACTCCATCAATCCACAACTCATACGAGCTCCCAATCTTTGGAATACGCAACGCTTTCATTTGGTCTATTCCCTCAGGGGAAATCTTTATTTTTAATCGATAGGTAGCAAAACCCTCGCTATCCCAACTTGATGGTACATCAATATACTCACTTACCTTTTTTACAGCATTCGGTTCTACAAATTGGTTCCAAAAAAACTCCCATTCACCAATTAACTTGATACTATCATCTTCAAAATCCCAGTCTAGTAAGTTCATCTCACCCTTTAAAGCAACAATATCTTTTTTCTCAGCTACTACATATTCGAGACCATACGTACATATAAGAAAAATAGATGCTAAAACAACTCTATAACACGTCATTAATTCTCCTCGTTTTGTTATTATTTGTTAAAAAAAATATCTCTATTTCAAAATACACTATATTTTAAAGAACTGGAAATTAAAAGTGCTTATTAGTCACTTTTTATAGTAATCATCTAAAATTTTAGTTTATAGATTGAATAAATTAAAATTAACTATATAATTATTTTATAAAGCATAGTCCATAAGTACTAACTAATTTGGAAATGAAGTCACTAACAATACATTTTTGATTGCTTTATAATGAAAATTAAATCATAGGTATAAATAATGAATCATTATAAATTGGAAGGGGCCTTTAATTTGTCAATCAGTCATCTGCTTAATTTACAAAATCTACTAAGAGATGAAGGGGTACTTATAAGTTTCTCAGGAAGATTTTCACAAAGTATTATTGAAGAGTTAGGCGCAGCTCTAAAAAAATACCTCGAAGAAGAAAATAAGCCTAAAAATAATATCTATAATATATTCGCTATTTTTATTGAGCAAACACAAAACATCAAGAACTATTGCACATTAAATCAAAATCATCCAAACTATGAAAAGTTCGCCCAATCATGCATTGTAACGATAGGTATTGAAAACGAGACAAATTATATTCATTCAGGAAACCTTATCTTAAATAAAGATGTTAATAACCTTGTAGAGAAGGTAGAAGCTCTCCAAAAGCTAAATAAAGATGACTTGAAAAAACTATTTAAAGAAAAAAGAAAAGAATCTCTTATTTTAGAAGAAGGAAGTGCTGGTTTAGGTCTAATCGAAATCGCGAGAAAAGCAAGCTCTCCATTGAATTACTCAATTACTAGAATAGATGATCAATTTTCCTTTTTTACTCTAAAGGTTTTGGTTTAGGGGTGGACAATATTATGAATTTATTACAAATAGAAAGCACAAACAGTACACCAGAGATAAACTTTGACTCAGAAAATAACGTATTAGTTATGAAAGGTCAATCCTATCCTGAAAATGCTTATAAATTTTACGAACCGCTTTTCCTATGGATTGACCATTTTCTAGAACAACTCCAATCAGGACACTCAGTCCGAATTGAATTAGATTTACCGTATATTAATACGAGTAGCTCTAAATGCTTAATGATGCTGTTAGATAAATTTGAAGAAGCCAACAGTCCTGATAATCCATTTTCGCTATTTTGGTATTGTGATATGGAAAACGAAAGTGAAGTTGAATGTGCGGAAGAGTTTGTTGAAGATTTAACTTTCTCATATGAAATCATTCAAAGAAATGATTAATGGTCTGATACTGTGAAAAAAAAGACGATATTTAATGAAGAATTGGAATTTTTGGAACAAGCTAAGGAAGTAATTTCGGACGGCAAACATAATGAAGAACAGCTTCATCCAAAATATATAGAACTAATCAATCGTTATGAAAAGCTATTAAAAACTTCAATGAAAACAACGAGGATTAGTGATATTCAAGGAAAGAGACTAAAAACACAAGGAAATGAAATTAACTCCATTAATGAGTCTCTTAAAGCCGTTGAAAAGTCGAGAAAACGGTATATTTCTGAAATTTCCCATGAGTTAGGGAGCCCAATGATGGCTATACAGAGCTTTATTAATGGAATGATAAATGGCTCAATTAAACCTGAGAAAACGTACCTAAAAATCATTCATGAAAAAATCGCCTTAGTCAATCGTCTTATCGAAGAGTTATTTGATTTAGCAAAATTAGAAGAACAAGAAGTAAATTTTCGTCTAGTAGATATACCATTAAATGGTATTTATACATTATTTGATAGATATAAAGTTGATTGTAAAACTAAGAATATTTCACTCATCATCAATCCTATTAGTACTAATTTCACATTAACTCAAGTATCCATCTCTATCGAACCCTTTCGTATACAGCAAGTTTTAACAAATATAATTGAAAATGCCCTAAAACATACTCCCGAGGGAGGAAAAATAGAAGTACATTTCAACACCAACATAAAAGATTACCTGATGATAGAAATTGAAGACAACGGTTTAGGCATTAAACCAGAAGCCATTCCACATGTCTTTACACGTTTCTATAAACAACAAACTCCATTATACCCCGAAGTAAGCAGTACTGGACTAGGTCTTGCTATCGCAAGAGAAATAATTATTAAACACGGTGGACAAATCAGTGTAAGAAGTGAACCTGGAAAAGGCAGTATATTTTACTTTACTATTCCAATAATGAGAAAATAAAATATGTCATATTTAAAGACGAGGGGAAATATCCTCGTCTTTCTTTTCTAGTCATATTTTAAATCCAATAACTGTTATGTCATCTCGCTGTAGTTCTATTCCTTTATACTCTTCAAGCCGATTTACAAACCCTTCTTTTTGTGATTCCATAGAATGAAGATAGTTTTCTTCAATTAGCTTCACTAAATTCTTCTTGCCGAAGGAATAATTTTTCTCTCCTCCATTTTGGTCTACATAACCATCTGTTGTAATATAAAATATCGTATTTTCATTTGCTATCACTTCTGCATTTGTATATGAATAGTCATAAGGTGTTCGGCGATATCCTATGCTTTTTTTGTCTCCTTTAATGATTGTAAGACCATCCTCTCTCTTTACATACAATGACAGTTTAGAACCAGAAAATGTTACAGTTTTGCCTTCTATAAAGCAAAGTCCTATGTCCAACCCATCATCAGTTAATCCTGACTTAGATTGTTGATTTAAGCTTTGCTTAATTTTTCTGTTTAATCTTTCTAGTATATCTGCTGGTGTTAACATAGGAGCATCATCAACAATTTGATTCAAGGCAGATATCGACAATGTTGTCATTAAAGCTCCTGGTACACCGTGCCCTGTACAGTCAGCGACAGCAATATAAAAGCCTCTTTCTGTTTCTTTACACCAATAAAAATCTCCACCAACTGTATCTCTCTGCTTATAAATTAGGAAGTGCTCCTGGAACAAAGTTAAAAGTAATCTATTAGCCGGAAGTACAGAATCTTGAATTCGTTTTGCATAATCAATACTATCATTAATTCGTTCATTTTTTTCCTTCAGAGCATTTGCATTACTCTGAATCTTTTCAATTGACTGATGCAAGTTCTTTTTCATGCGGTTAAATGAATTTGTTAATAAGCCAACCTCATCACGACTAGTAAATTCTATCTCTTTTATTGCCAAATTTCCTGCTGCTATTTCCTTTGAATAATCACTTAACGTCTGTATAGGCTTTAAAATTCTTTTCGTGATTAGTATGTTAATAAGGGTTGATGCTACTAGTAAAACTAAACCACTTGTAAAAGCAATAGATATCACCTGGTCATTATTTTGCTTAATTAATTGTGCATATCTTTCCTTCATCGATAAATTTAAAAGGTAAATATCATTCATAATTCCAAATAATTTTGTTGAAAGCATCATCGCTTCAATCGTTTCGCCCTGTTCAATTACAACATTCATATCCTTTTGTAATACATCTACCTTTGTTTGTATCGTATCTATTCTTCTTATTTCTTCATTACTAATAACGGTTGGTATATCGGACAATGTATCCACTTTTTCTAACATATCGTTATACTTAGTAATTGCATTTGCTAAATTTCCTTCTGTGGCATTTTTCCCGAAGTTATCTAATGCTTGCTGATAACTGACAATGGCACTATTCATTTGTTCAATATTAAGCAATGAATTTGAAAAAGTAGTGGCTGTTGTTTGCATAGACATCATTCTAAAAATGATATATGTCAAAATAAGTAGGGCCATTACTATAATTACAAATGAGTTCAGTAATAGCTTGGTTTGTAGCTTCATCCTGAAGAGAGCCTCCTTAGTGTAGAATCAATCATTAAGCCTTTTATGGATTAATTGTGATAGAACCATCGATTAATTGCTTCGTAAGTGATTCTACTAGCGCCTCATGTTCCTTACTTAGAGTTATTACTCGTATTGGAGCCGCACCAACACCATCTTCAGCTATACCGAATACCATATGTTCTTCAGGCAAATGTCCATGTTCTATAAGTTCCTCGATAGCAGTATAAATCGCCACATCAATCTTTTTAATCATTGACGTAATAACAGCCGATTCTGCAAGAAAAAATTGGTCACTATCGACGCCAATAGCATACTTTTGCTGATGGGCTATTTCTTCAATTGCCCCTAAACCAGAAAAGCCTGCTGCCACATAAATAATTTCTATATCATGTTTCTCTATCATTTGACGAGCAATGTCTTTTGCAATTTCTGCATTACGAAAATCATGTGTATACTCTACAATTATATTTGTTTCTGGACTAACTGCTTTTACTCCTGCGATATACCCATTCTTAATATTTTTAATAACAGGAATATCCATCCCACCGATAAAGCCTATGTTATTCTTGTCTGTTTGCAAACCAGCAATTGCACCTACAATAAAGCTTCCTTGCTCATCTCTAAAGGTTAGAGAGGTAACATTTGGTAAATCAATTACTCCACCTAATATTAAAAATTGTTGTTCAGGATATTCACTTGCAATGTAGGTGAGGTCCTCAATCATATTAAATTCTAATCCAATAATAAGGTCACAGCCTTCATCCATCAATTCATTGAAGCCTTGCAGGTATGTACCTGTTTCACTTAACTGACGATATTCAAAGATGATATCTAACTCGTCCCTAGCTTTCATAACTCCCATGAACGCAGCATCATTAAAAGACTGATCGCCTAAGCCCGAGTCAAGCATTAATCCGATCTTCACTTTATCGCTTACACTATCTATTACTTGCGATTGCCCACAGCCAGTAATTCCAAAAAGAAATAATAGCAAAAGAAATAAATGGTAATTTTTCATCATTATTCACCGTTTCCTGTTTTTCATCTAAAGTTATTGCAAAGTTACTTCTATTATACATTACTATTGAAATGGATATAGTCATAAATTACTAGAGAGGATAAAAACAGAGGGGTAATTCAAAAGACTACAAATTTTATTTTTCCTAAGAAAGTAGCAAAACTATAGAAAAATTAAGAATCTAGTAACTGTTTTTTAACTGCTTCTTTCACCTTTTCTTTATGAAATGGTTTTATGATAAAGTCCCTTGCTCCTAACATGATAGTATCGATTATCGTTCTTTTATGCCCACTAGCTGAACACATAATAATCTTGGCTCTTTTATCTATCCTGAGCATTTCTTTTAATGCATCAATACCGTTCATTTCTGGCATCATAATGTCCATTAATACTAATTCAGGTTTGTATTGCTTGTATAAAAAGAGTGCCTCTTTACCATTCGAAGCCTCTAAAATCTTTGTATTACCAATCTCCTCTATAATTTTTCTTAAAGAGTTACGCATAAAATTCGCATCATCTACTATTAAAATTTTTGTCATAGCGCCCTCCATTAAGCTCTAATTTTCTGATAAAATAATAGTAGCAAAATGTATGATACATAAATAGTGAAGAAAAGTCACTTCAAATAGGGCCTTTGGACTTATTTTTTAATGGTGTATGAGTTTCACCTTCAAGGAACTATTTGGTATTTAAACCAACTATATTGTAGTACCTAATCATTACTAAAAGAAAATAATTTTAAAGGGAAGGGACACAATATATTTAGATAAGTCGGCAAACATTTGGAGGTACACGATGAGGAGGATTTTGCCTGGTTCGATTGTTACTTATAGCCAATATGGACACTTAAAACTACCTAAGGACTTAAAAAGCAAATGTCCTAAATGTGGAAAAATCAGTGAATTTAATCTAAAGTTCACTTATCAAGAAAAGAGACCTGGAATTATTTCAACCGGTTCATGCTCTCTTTGTAATCATACATCTCATTTTGTTATTATGTTAAACAATGCAACAGAAACAAACGAAGAACCGTCAATCTATATTAACGAGGAAAGAAATCCATTCCATCAAATCGAACAAAATAATATTATACCTGTAGACTTACTTAGAGCTTATCGCTCAGCTATCAATGTACATAATATTAAAGATACATCAGCCACAGCGGTCATGACTAAAAGAGTTCTAGAAGGTATAATAAAAAGTTTTCTTGATGAAAAGGTTGAAGGAAACTCTTTATCTCAACAACTCGCACTATTATCCGAACATATTAATTTTTCCAAACCCCTTCATCAACTAAGTGAATTAGTTGAAAGTCAACAAAAATTATATAAAACCCTAGAACTTGAAATTGACCCTGATGAAGAGATGGCTGACCTGTTAATCGAATTATTAAACTCATTGATCGAGTATTTATTTATTCTCCCGTCAAAAATAGATTTAATTTATGAACGGTTTAGTCAAAAGGTTGATTGAGCTAAATCGTAAGTCTTAATTAGAATAAGCCTGTCTTCACTTAGTAAGTGTAAAGGCAGGCTTATCTTAATTATTTAATTAAATTAATTCACATTTAACTCCAACAATACCATCAATTTCTTTCACATCTAAATGAACATCAGTAGTGTAACGCTTTTCCCCTACCCTTACTCGAAGCTCTAACAACACAAGCTCTTTATTTTCCAGATCATCAACTTTTACATTATCAATTGCAATATTCTTCGATTTAATCTCTTTAATTATCTCTGTCATGTTTCTTTCTTTTGTAATCGTAATTTTCATTCGAATTGTTTTTTCATTCAGCCTTTTTGGACCAATATATTTTATAACAAGTGGTAGTACTTCTACACTCACAATAATTAGGAATAAGCTTAAAATAGCTTCTTTATAAAAACCAGCTCCAGTGGCTATTCCAAGTCCTGCAGCACCCCAAATCATCGCTGCTGTTGTTAGTCCACGAACAGAAAGACCTTGTACTAAAATAGTACCAGCACCAATGAAGCCGACACCTGTAATGATTTGTGCAGCTAAACGCATCGGGTCCATCATTACACCTGAGTGTTTTTCAAAAGAATAAGCTGCCTCGATAGAGACTATTGTCAAAAGGCAACTACTAACTGCAATAACAATAGACGTTTTTAAGCCAAGAGGTTTATTCCTAAGTCCTCTTTCTAGACCAATAATCATCCCTATTATGGTCGACAAACCTAATTTGAGTAATAATTCTGCTGAAACATCCATTGTTGCTCCCCCTAATTTATCGAAAAATTAGATAAATTATTAATTTCGTTTTATTATTACAGGTTGAGATAATATTCTATATAATTAGAACACTCCATTTCAAAAGAACCTCTCCTCTTATCATTCCTTTATTTTATCATAGAGCTATTTCCACTGCACAAAACAAAAGTAATATGAGACATTGGACTATTATATAGTTATATTGAAAATTAAGTAAATAAAAAGCCTCCCCTCACCACAGTGAAGGCAGGCCATTTTCTACATCTTACCCTTATTATGCTTATAAAACTCATGAAACAGCTTCATCAATGCTCGCTTCTCGATTCTTGAGACATAACTGCGTGAAATTCCTAAATCACTTGCAATTTCACGTTGCGTCCTCTCTTCTTTCATTTCTAATCCAAACCGTCCGACTACTACATCTCGCTCTCTAGGATCGAGTATATGAATGTAATCATAAATTTGAGCCTTTTCCATCTTCAGCTGAATTGTATCTACGATGTCCTCTCCTTCTTCTTGGAGAACGTCGATAAGGGTGATTTCATTCCCTTCCTTATCTGTGCCAATAGGGTCATGTAAGGAAACATCTTTCTTAACTTTTTTTAACGCTCGAAGGTGCATTAGTATTTCATTCTCAATACACCGTGCTGCATACGTAGCAAGTTTTGTACCTTTTCCGTCTGAATAGCTCTCGATTGCTTTAATTAGCCCAATCGTTCCTATTGAAATTAAATCTTCTGTATCTTCTCTTGTGTTTTCAAATTTCTTCACAATATGAGCCACAAGACGTAGGTTATGCTCTATTAGAAGGTCTCGCGCATCTGGATCCCCTTCCTGCATCAGTTTTAAGTACTTCTTTTCATCGTCTTTCGATAGTGGTTGTGGGAAGGCATTGTTTTTTACATATGAAACGAAAACAAAGACCTCTTTAATAAAATAAGTTATTGCTGCAAATATACTTGACACAACTTCACCCCCGTCAGGTAGTCTTATCTTATGTCTATGTAAGGTTGGGCTTGGTTGTGTCTGTACATATGAAAAAGGACTGGCACAAGTAGAAGAATTATATATTATAAATATTTGAAACAAAAAAAGAGCCTTCACAGTTATCTGCAAGGCTCCCATAAATATTATTCAAAATGATCGATAATGAATTGTGGAACGTCGTTTACCGGAAACGATAGAATATCTATATGACTCGGTTGGTTGACGTAATGCTGTATAACAATATACTCACCTGATTGCCTCCACGTTGACTTTCGAAGTGATTCTTCGATTTTCTCTTCATCTTCTACAGTCAATACTCTTCCCTCTGATTCAAATTGCCCTAATAATTCATCATTACGATAAAATTCATACACGTCCATATTGTCATTATTTTTTATAACAGAAATATGAGTTAGGTCATTAGAAGTTACTCTTGCTTTTTCCATCAAACCATTTTCTATTAGCCAGTTTTCTATTTCCAAATATGACTTCTTCCAAGTAGCATTTAACCGCTTATTGTTGTTCCAAATTACTTCAATGTCTGACCATCCATCTTGATTTAAAATTGTATCCTCATAAGATTCATTCACCATTTCATTTTGTAAAAGAGTGAGAAGCTCCTGTATGTTTTCTTTTTCTGTAATCTCAACATGACCACCAATACGATAATTATGGAAGGAAACACTTTTTATTTCGGAAAAATCGTCTACTTGAAGAAGTGGAAACTGATTTCTCTTGTATTCATCTGATTCAACAATTGGACGATAGAAATCTTTAAAGCGCTCTATCTCAATTTGATATTGTCGAACAACTTTTCTCCCATTCTCTAATTCATACCCGATAACGACCGGTCTAGTGTCATTACTATAGTTAGAAGACAACACTTGTCTTTCATTTACTATCTCTTGGTGAAATTGACGAATATCTTCTAAACTCTGTGCTTCATGATAGTAATAAAGACGTTGAACATATTGTTCACGTTCATATCCCCACCTATCTTGCCTCTCTTCATCAATATAATGAATTGACTCTGCAAAATAGATTCGTTCTACATTTCCTAGTTCTGGAATTCGACTCTCGTATCCTGTCACATCAAGTTGTAATAGAACTCCCACAATCACTATACAAACAGAATATACAAGATACCCTTTCCACTTTCCAAATACACGCCAAGTTTTTTCTAAAATCATTTGAGCAATAATATATCCTATTAATGAAGCTGTAACATATCCAAAAATAATCCATCCAATGCCACCTTGTGTTTCTCC
This sequence comes from Bacillus sp. FJAT-45350, assembly GCF_002335805.1. Classification (NCBI taxonomy): domain Bacteria; kingdom Bacillati; phylum Bacillota; class Bacilli; order Caryophanales; family Bacillaceae; genus Bacillus; species Bacillus sp. FJAT-45350. The sequence continues at coordinate 2,410,422 of NZ_NISU01000001.1, forward strand.
AAAGTAGGCACCACCTAACAACATTGCACAAGCTGTCACACCAAATTTAAAGACCGGTCGTAAGACTTTAAACGTGATTGCCTGTGTTGCAGCTTCTACATTCCTTTTCTTATATGAAATAAAACCTATAAATATAAAGATAATAATTAGAATGGTATAGCTGATGATTTCCATTACAGTTAATGGTTGATGCACAAGTTGACTAAGCCTAACAAACGGAACAATTTGGTCAAATTGATTAAAGTAATAATCATAAGAAAACCCAAATAAATAAAACTTCATATTAATAAATAACAGAAAAGAGATCCCTGCTGGAAATAGAAACAAGATATAAACTAGTCCAGCATGTAAAACTGACATCCCAGTAAACATTGCGACAAATAAACCTGCGAAAAAGACAAACAAGAGTGATAGGATTGTAATTCCAATCCAGTTTACTATAACACCTACTGTAAGTGGCTCAATATCCAACGCTCCTACTAGTATAAATAACACAAGACTTGTTATTACCACTGGGATGACTAATAAAAAGACCCCGGATATAATATTATGAAAATATAGTTTCTCCCTACTTATTGGCAAACTATGAATATAGTCTGCTGAAAGCTTCACCTGCATATATCTGAAAAGAAAAACTGCGAGTAATACAGGAATAGTGAACATTAAAAATATTTGAAATCCACCAGAAACAGCAAACAAGCTCTCAGTTTCAGTGAATAGGTGATGATAATTTTGATGTCGGTTTACATCATTTGTATAAATCATGATGAGTTGGAGAGGTAAGGCAAATAACAAAGATAATAAATAAACAAGACCTACCCACCCGACACTTCTAATATTTTGTAAAAGTATTCCCTTATTAAACAACGATGTTTTCGATTGCATAGCCAACATCCCTCATTTCATATATAAAGATTTCTTCTAATGTAAGAGGTAGCAAATCGAAAATGACTGGTTGCATCATTTGTATGTGAGATGTTACTGCATCTTCTTTTCCTCTAACAATATATAAGAGAACACTTCCTCTCGTCTCTTTGTAAAGTACATCAAACTTCTCCAGAAATTCCTCTGGTACGTCATTTTTAAATGCCACTTGTATTTTATGAATATCTGACTTTAAATCATCAAGCTCTTTTTCGATTATTAATTCTCCATTATGCAAGATTCCAATATGATCACATAAATCTTCTACTTCCCTAAGATTATGAGAAGAGATTATAATCGTTAGTCCTCTGTCTGCCACATCTTGAACAAGGAGATTTTTCACCTTTTGCCTCATCACTGCATCTAGTCCGTCTAAAGGCTCATCTAGTATAAGCGTTTCTGGCATTGCAGATAACGTTAACCAAAAGGCAACCTGTCTCTGCATTCCTTTTGACATGCGGTGAATTTTTTTATGCACATCGATTGGGAAGACTTCATTTAACTTCTTAAACCTTTCTTCATTCCACATCGGATACATCGTTTTATAAAAATCAGCCATTTGCTTAATCGATGAATGGGGAAAAAAGAACAGAGAATCTGCTAAAAACATTACTTTCTGCTTCATTTTCACATTTTCAAAGATTGGCAGTTCCTCTATTGATACTGTGCCTGAGTCTTGTTTATATATGCCGGCAATAATTTTTAGTAGCGTTGTTTTACCAGCACCATTTGAACCTAACAATCCATAAATAGAGCCCTTTTCAATATGTAAATTCACCCGCTTTATCGCTTCAATGTCTTCAAATTCTTTCTTAATATCTTGAACTTTAATCACCCTTTTCTCCTCCCTTCACAGTTTGTTCCGCTTCTTCTATTAAGTTTAATAGCTCATCTTTATTAATTCCTAAGTACAAAGCTTCTGAAATAAGTTTAATCAAATCATTTTTCATCTTCTTCACCTTTTCATCATTTATCGAATTAGATTGAGGCGCTACAAATTTTCCTTTACCAGGTACCGAATAAATGTATCCTTGACTTTCTAATTCTCGATAGGCTTTTTGAATCGTATTGGGATTGATTGTCAACTCCTGAGCTAACACACGAACTGAAGGGAGTTGTTCATCCGGTTTAAATACCTCGTGAAAAATGAACTCCTTTAACTTCTCCACTAGCTGCTCATAAATGGGTTTACGACTTCTAACATCTAATTGAAACATTACATACCTCCTCCCTATCGAAGATTGCAGATAAAATTGGAATTGTACTAACCGCACTAACTGTACCATCTCACTTAGTACAGTCTTATTATATACTGACCTTTAGAAATATCAACCTTTTTTTATGATAAAATAGATAACTTATGTTGTTACCTTGCACAACCGTCCTTGCAAATACATACAATTTATTAATGAACAACTATGCTTCCGGTACTTTTAGTTAAGAGGTGAAATTTGATGGAGGGTACTCAATATTATGTATTATTAGGAGTCATTGTCTTTATATTTTTAACGTTTTCCCTTGGGGCAGTTGAAGAAGAGGAGGAACGTGAAATTCCAGCAGAAGTACTTCCTGTCATTCTTGAGTAGGGAGGTGACATGATGAAAAAAAATACAAATGCTCGTTTTTCGGGTAATGAAAAAGATAATTTAAATAAGTTATTAGAAAACTATAAACTCTCTCCTCAGCAAATTGCAGTAGTTGCAGCTATTTTATTTAATGCTTTATATGTTCAATCAGTACTTGTCGATAAAGATCAAACTGTGGTTGTTTTGCTCGAAGGTTCCTTAAAGAAAGAAAATGAAGGAATGGAAAAGTTATTAAATGAAGTAAGAGGATTAAGTTTAGGGGAACTACTTTTACTTTTACAAGGTAGAAGAAGCGCTCTATAACATAAATTTAATAATATAATGTATATAAAAAAATAACTCCCCATTCATAATGGGGAGTTCTAGAGGGGAGTAGAGAGACAGTTAGGAAACAAGTGTTTAACGTCTTTCCTTCTGAAACTTAGTTTACTAAAACCTATGACTTGTTTTCATTAGATTTGTGAGGTTTTATAACAGACAAATTTATTGTCTATTTCCTATCATGGAAAATAGCCGTCCTTATCTTCAATTGAAAAATAATGTTGTAGCTCCTTAACTACAGTCGTTAACTCCTGATTAGTATTATCTTTTCTTGCCAATCGCTCAATTTCTTGATAACAAGATAATAATACATACTCCGGATGTTGCTGATCTAAACTACGTTGGTTAGCTGGTGTAGAGTATACATTATCTGTAATTTGCTCAATATGCTCATCTGATTGTTCCATCAACGTCTGTTTTGCCTGTTGAATTTTCTGTTGCATGTCACTTGGTATCTGACTTGAATAGCTTTCAAAATCTTGAATTATTTGTAATAAGCGTTCCTTTTTTGTTATCGCCATTCGAATCTCTTCCTTTCTTGTCTATAACTACATGATTATTACTATCATTTCCTAGAATTCAAAAAAATATGTTTAAAATCAAAAAGAAATGTAGCAGTTTTCAATAGTTATAAACAAAAAAAGAACTCAATCCCATTAGTGAACTGAGCCTCTTAGAACTAATATATTTGTGGTAAAATGCCTATGCGTTCAACTTCTCGTCCGTACTTCTCGAAATACTCTATCTTCTCTTCTTTCTTTATCGGTCTCCATCCCCAACAAAGATTCTTATCTTCTGAATAGTCCTTATCTAAAAAACGGAGTTCCTCTAAAAAAAGACAATGTTTCTTTTCATTTACCCACCAGCAATTCTCACAACTTCTGTTTGAATGCAATCGAAAAACACTCCTTTACTTAATATGTTTAAAAGAATAATTAGTTATATTCTAAGCAATTTAGCTAAGGGTGTCTTAAACTATAGTCGATAATCTAACAGTAAATTTCACTTGTAGTTTTATTTGTTATTGTATTCCTACCAAACGTAATTGTTACTTACTTTCAATAAAAATTGAAAATTCAAATAATTTATTTTACAGTACTTAGTAACTAACCCTATCTTACCATCAAGCTACTTAAATCTCTATACTTAATTATATATTATTTAAAAAGTCAGTAAATTAAAAATGAATGAACACTTATTCATTGAGATATAGTAAAATATTTATTACACTCTAGATATGATTTTATATAATTATAGATTCCTGTAGGAGGCGCAAATGGAAAGAAAAATTGATGAGTTAGATACAAATATCATTCGATTACTTTCAAAAGATGGACGTATGTCCTTTACTGAAATTTCGAACCGTTTAGAAGTAACAGAAAAAACAGTACGTACTAGGTATAAAAGCTTAATTGAAGATGACATTATTGATATTGTTGGGGTCGTTAATCCTATCTCTTTAGGATTGAATGTTTCAGCTATTGTCCAGATAAGCGCTGGAGCAAATTACCTAGAAAAAATAATACAACAAACCAGAAAGTATAAAGAGGTGCGATACATATCACTCATAACAGGAGAATATCAGCTATATTTACAAGTGAATGTAAAAGACTATCAAGAATTAACTAGTTTTATTAAACAATTAAATCTAATTGAAGGTGTAACAAAATGTAATACAATGGTTCAACTTGAAGTTAATAAAAACTCTCATGAAATAATTTAAAAATTGATTGAATTCAGGTTAAATAGTTCCTAATAATAATATATAGGAAAAAGAAATCGGTTGCAGGTAAATAGACATACTTTTGTCCTAAATAGATCAAAAAAGCTCAATTCCCTTTCTGTTTTTTGATATTATTAAAGAAAAGGCTAAGGAGTTTGATGCTATTGTCTGAACAAATTTCTACAATAAAAGGATTAATTGAAAATAGAAAAGCGGATGTTATGGGTCATGACGAGTACTCTAAATCAGCCGTAATGCTCCCTTTAGTTATGATTGAAAATAAAACATATATCTTATTCGAAGTACGTTCAAAAAACCTTTCAAAACAACCAGGGGAAGTTTGTTTTCCTGGTGGAAAAATTGACAAAAGCGATGTAAGCGAAGAGCAGGCTGCAGTAAGAGAATTATGTGAAGAGCTCGGGTTAACAAAGGAGGACGTGCAAACGATTGCACCTTTAGATTACTTGGTAACACCCTTTCGTGGAATTATCTATCCTTTTGTAGGCGAGTTAAAACGAATTGATACGATACAACCCAATCCTACAGAAGTTGAAACTGTCTTCTACGTCCCGTTAGATTATTTTTTAGAAAATGAACCAGACTGCTTTCACATGGAGCACCATATTCGTCCACAAGAAGATTTTCCTTTTCATCTCATTAAAAATAGAAGTACATACAAAGAAAGAACAGGTCTTATGCCTCAATACTTTTACCAATACAAAGACCACGTAATTTGGGGACTTACCGCAAGAATTGTATATCATTTTGTCGATCTTATAAAAAATCCAACTACTAGCTAGAACTAGTTGTTGGATTTTTTTAACAAAAATATATTCTAAAATAACATTTAAAAGTTATATACTTACACATTGAAAAAATATTTTTTAGATTTTTTAAATTTTCTAAAGATTTACCCTTGAAAGAATTTACCCAATAGTGTAGATTTTTTAATATGTTACATTTTCTGCAAAGGTAAAAACTGTTTGCTCGTAGTTGATCTGCATGAATCGCTCTATCCTTTTTGGACATAGATGATGCAGAGGGTTTTCTATCGCGAACATACCGAGTGGTCGTTCAGTTTTATTTTTTGCAGTGAATACTAGTATTGAATTAGGTTCTTACTTTTTGTTAACGCAAAATTGTAAGCACTTACAAAAAATAAGGGGGAGAGAAACATGAGCGCATACAAAAAGGAAGTATGGTTTACGATTATTATGTCTGCACTATTTCTAATTTCAGGGCACATTGGATTTATTTTTTCAATTTTTCCGGTTGATGGTTATCTATTTGGATTCCCAATCATGTACATAGTTCCGATTCTTTTTGGCTGGTTCGGTGTGCTTTTCTTAACAGTTGTTGCTGGTAAAATGGGGAATCACATTGACGCAGCTATTGAAGAAGAGAACTCACGTCATGCAGGTAATGAATCAAAAGATAATACGAGAGGAGCGAGTTAAATATGGAAGAACAAGTATGGCAACTGAGTAATCCCATTATCGGGATCGTTATCGTAATATTAACTTTTCTTTTATTCTATTTTGTTAGTTACATGTCAAACCGAAAAAGTAAATCAGTTGAAGACCTCTATGTAGCTGGTGGTGGTGTTGGACCAGTCACAAACGGTTTAGCAATGGCATCTACTTATATGAGTTTAGCTACATTCTTAGGGGTTACAGGACTTATTCTAAATTTACAAGTACCTTTCGTTATGCTTTGGATTCAAATGATTTTAGCTATTCCGTTAATTACGATTATTTATGGAACTAGCTTACGCCGTATGGGTGCTTTCTCTCCTACTCATTTCGTTCGTGAGCGTTATGGTGTTTCTGCTTCCATCATTGCAGCTCTATTTATGATTCTAGTCTCAATTATGTATGCGTTAGGACAAATGATTGGGATTGCTGTTACGTTTGAAACATTGTTAGGTATCCCTTATATGACTGGTTTAATCGTTGGTGGTATTCTAATTGTTGGGTACGTAACTATCGGTGGAATGAGTGGTGCAACAAATAATGCTGCAATTCAAATGGTAATTATTGCGTTAATGTTCATCGTACCTTTAGGAGCAATCATGAAGGCGATGGGTGGTAGTGGCTGGTATTTCCCTCCACTTTTCTATGCTGACATGGTACCTGCAATGCTTGAAGCTATGCCTACATTCTTTGACTATCAATACTCATCAAAATGGTATTTTGCTATTATACCTGCTTTAACATTAGGTTCACTAGGACTTCCTCACTTAGCGATGCGTATCTATACAGCATCTAGCTTAAAGAGCGCTCGTCAAGCGATGATTTGGTTCGCTTTTGCTTTAGGTCTAGTTTTCTCTGCTACTTATGCAATGGGATTCTCAGGTGTATTTTTTACACAAACTTCAGGTATAACGATTTCTCCTGCCGATGCAGATAAATTAACCATCATTTTAAACCTTGTCTATAATCCTGAATGGGTAACAGCTCTTGTTATTGCTGGTGCAATTTCTGCTGGTTTATCAACACTAAGTGGAAACTTACTTGCAATCGGTGCACTTATCTCTCAAGATATTGTAACAACGTTAAAACCATCTCTTTCTAGTAAAGCAAAAGTTCGCTTAGGTTATTTTTCAATTGCCTTTGGTGGTTTTGCGAGTGTGGTGCTTGCGATTAACCCACCAGATTTCTTAGTAGTTAGTATTCTATGGGCCTTTGGTTTAGCCGGGGTAACAAATGCACCTCTGATTCTCTTGGGTGTATGGTGGAAAGAAGCAAACAGATACGGAGCTATTGCTGCTTCTATATTTGCAGGGGGATTATACATTATCGTGTCACCATTTGTATTCCCATCTATTGTTGTAAGTGGTCACGCTTTAACAGACGGAATGGGACTATCAGGAGCAATGCTATGTGTACCTCTTAGTTTTATCCTATTAATTATCGTATCTTATATTACGAACCGTATGCCAGGATTAAAGCATCGCCTTTCTACTGAATCCGATCATAAACTAATTGAACGTATCCATGGTTGGAGTGATGTAAATCCAAATCGCTATAACAGCAAACTTGGTGCCTTTATTGTAACAACTGCTAGTGTATTAATCGTTGTTTGGGCATTACTCCCTTGGGATCTTTAATATACTTATATAGTAACAATTGGCTCCTGTTAGCTCTTTAGCTGGTAGGAGCCAATATTATTTGTTATAATTTTTAGATACTTATAAATAAGGAGATTACTATGAATGGAATTGGATTAATTTTTCGATCATTATTAGTAGACAGGGATGCAATGAAGGAACTAAGTGAATCTCCTAAATTCAATAAGTGGTGTCTATTAATCATACTTTTAGTTGGTATCATTTATGGATTATTTTCTATACAGCACAATGCTGAATACATATTGAGCTTCGAATCAGACTTCCTTCGTAACATAGTTGTACCTGGAATATTTATCATTGGTGGGGTCATTATGGTCCTGTTAACTCGTCTAGTATTCTCACTACTTTTATGGGCAGCTAGTAGAGGCTTTGGTGGTCCTGGTGGGTTAGGAAGCTTGAATCGGATGACTACCGTTGTTATGGTCCCTAGTATCATAGCGATGCCAGCTTTTATTGCTAGTAACTTCACCCTGCTTGGGATTTCTTCAATTATTATTGCTCTTATTTGGATGTACATAATTTCAGTACGTTCATTGGCAGTTACTCAAGCTTTTGTTTCATGGAAAGCCTATGCGGCAATTTCAGTTATTTTTATATTCTTTATTAGCATTTATTATATTGTAATACCTCCAGCAAGCTAAAAACGAGACACTAAGTGATTTACTTCACTCTAGTGTCTCGTTTTTTGTTATGCTATCCTTTACTGCATCTCTTCATTTAATTGTCTTTGACATGAAGTCGCTCTTTTATGAAAAAATAGTGCAAAAACTAACATTGAAAGTACTGCTAATATAATAAAGCTAGGTTCAGGCCCAGATGTCACTGTCCCCTCACTAGGAATAAGAAGCCCAATAAATAAAAAGATACTTAACGATAGAAGGATATAAGCATAACGGCGGAAATCAGTTACTTTATCTTTTAACATTTGAATTTGTTTATCTCCCATTGTATCCCTCTCCTTTTCTAACTACTTTCTATTTTAACATCAAAATAGTAGATTGATTGGATGTAATTTATGGGAGAATAAACAAAAGAGTGCTACAAAAAAATAATAGTTACCTTTTTGTAGCACTCTAATTATTTATTAATGATTATTCTTATACTGTTCCACCATCAGTAATACCAGCTTGGCTGAGTTAACTGAAGCTGTTTCTAAGAACTTGTCATATGAAACCTTCGCATCACTACCAGCAATATCTGATAATGAACGAATAATAACAAACGGACATTGGAATTGATGACATACTTGAGCAATTGCCCCCGCTTCCATTTCAGCGCAATAAGGGTTAGTGAAGAGTTTCTTTAACTCTTCCACACGCCCATGGTCACTCATGAACGAGTCACCAGAAACAATGAGCCCTTTCTCTGAGTGTACTCCTACATCCTTTGCACTCTCTTCAGCAATGTTAACTAAGTTTTCTGCTGGAGAGTAGTATGCTGGCATTTGTGGTACTTGTCCAAACTCGTAACCAAATACAGTCGCGTCAACATCATTGTACCGAACCTCAGTTGAAATAACGATATCTCCAACATTTAGCTTTTCATAAAATCCTCCAGCTGATCCTGTATTGATAACCGCATCAGGTTTGTATAATTGAATAAGTAACGTTGTCGCAACTGCTGCGTTTACCTTACCAATTCCTGATTTTAATAGAACGACGTCTACGCCATTTAACATTCCACTGTGAAACTCACAACCAGCAATTGTATTGTCCTCACGATTGTCTATTTTGCTCTTTAATAGCTCAACTTCCTCGTCCATTGCTCCAATAATACCTAATCTCATATGTATGTGTCATTCCTTTCTAATTCATTCCCTATTTCTTGCTATGAATAGTATACACGACTTTATTTATTTTCACATATTTTCTTTTCAATCTATTTTTGTTATATTGAGCTAAGAGAATTCTTTTAGAAAGGAATGATAAGCATGGGCATTCAATTAGAACGTATTCATGATAAAGTCGAGTTTTTCGAAACAGCAAACCTACAATCACTCGAAAAGAAAATAAATGAACAAATCGATATTAATAAAGCACTTTTACTTGAAGTACACTCTATTTCACACCAAGTATTTCCGAATCCTAAAACAGGACAGCCTATTTACTCAGCTGTTGTACATTTTAGAGCAAAAGGATAGAAGGCCTGGACAATGTCCAGACCTTCTTTACATTAATTATAAGGATTCTTATCTAATGTATTAACATTTACTGGCTGCCAGCCACGATTTGTCCATTCTAAACGTACCTGATACGGCGTACTTTGATTTTGATAATCACTGACTGTTCCAACGGCACTTTGGAGATTCCCTCCGTTTTCTAAGCGCCAAATAATAATATTGTCACCAAGACCTGTAGCATACTCTAATGCTCGCTTCATTTCGTTCCAGTTTTGGCCGTCTCTTGTGAAGTCAGCTTCAAAAGGTTCCTGTTGTTGCTGCTGTGTTCCAATTGGTTGCCACTCTCCATCAACTGGCTCTAGTAGCTCTTCTTCATCTTCTTCTATTTGTTCTTCTTCATTATTATTTTCTATCTCAGGAATTTCTTCTTCCACCACTGCTTCTTCTATATTTTCTTCCTCTATTACTTCTTCTTCTTCGATTGTTTCTTCTTCTTCCACTTCTGTCATTGCATCTTCATTACTAGATGTACCAAAGATAAGTTGTGAACCAAAGAATAGAATAAGTACTGCTACAATACCAATAGAGATATTTAAGATTTTGTTAACTCTTTTTTTCTTTCTCTGTTCAAACCTCGTACTATTATAATCCATAAATCTCCCTCCCATCTCATAATACTACCACGAATTTATTTAATTATGAATTGCTAATTGCTAATTGCTAATTGCTAATTGCTAATTGCTAATTGCTAATTGCTAATTGCTAATTGCTAATGAAAAATCCCAGATGAATTCATCTGGGATTTTTCAGGAGTTCATTATTCAATAACCACTGTTCATTGACAATTATATTTGTCTTATAGCGTTGTTATTATTTTACTTCTAAAATTTTAACTTCCATTTCTCCACCAGGAGTGTTGACCGTTACTTTATCACCAATAGTACGTCCTAATAAGCTTTGTGCCATTGGTGAATCATTTGAAATCTTTCCTTCAAGTGGATCTGACTCTGCACTACCAACAATTGTGTATTCTTCTTCGTCACCATCAGGAAGTTCAATAAATCGTACTGTTCTTCCTAAACCAACGACTGAAGTATTTGTTTGATTCTCTTCTATAATGACTGCATTACGAATCATTTTTTCTATTTGAGAAATACGACCTTCTACAAAGGCTTGTTCCTCTTTTGCAGAATCATATTCCGAGTTCTCTGATAAATCACCAAAGCTACGAGCCACTTTAATACGCTCGACTACTTCCTTACGTTTTTCTGTTTTTAAAAATTCTAACTCATCTTCTAACTTCTGCTTTCCATCAAGGGTCATATAATGCTTCTTATCTGCCATGTATTCCACTCCTCTTTCCAACTATGTATTAAAAATAACTTGATTAGCTTTTCTAGTATGCAATGCGCAAAGGCCTTACTATGCTAGTAAGACTATATATGAATGGTGTATCCATCCTTCATTACCAATACTTTTGCATTCATAATAGAAAAACTCAACTTATCTTTTTTATGCTTAAGAAAGCAAGGTCAACAACCTCGCTTTCCTTATGCTATTATAAAAATACTTTTTCTTCAATAATTGTGCGAATTTTTGTAACCATCAAATCAATTGCAACGCGATTTTTTCCACCTTCTGGAATAACCAAATCCGCATACCGCTTTGTTGGTTCAATAAACTGAAGATGCATAGGTCTTACAACTTCTGTATATTGCTTTATAACCGAATCCAAAGTACGCTCTCGCTCTTGAATATCTCGCATTAACCTACGAATAATTCTTAAATCAGCATCCGTATCAACAAAAAGCTTAATATCCATTAAATCACGAAGTCGTTTGTCCTCTAATATTAGTATACCTTCAAGAATGACAACATCTTTTGGACCAATCGGTTTTACTTCTTTAGAGCGTGTATGCTCAGCATAATCATAAACCGGAAGATCAATTGGTCTACCATTTATCAGTTCTTTCAGCTGCTCAACAAGTAAATCGTTATCAAAGGCTAACGGATGGTCATAATTCGTTTTAAGACGTTCTTCAAAAGACAGATGACTTTGGTCTTTATAATATGCATCTTGTTCAATGAATACAATAGATTTTTCATTAAACTGGTGAAAAATCTCTTTTGCTACTGTTGTTTTACCTGAGCCTGTTCCTCCTGCTACTCCAATGATGACTGGCTTTTGACTCATTATCTTACCTCTTTACGCATCATATTTTGTGGATAAACTTGTTTGTCCACTTTGAACTTCACAATTTGTAATGGATGACGTGCTGCATCTAATTCGTTTCCTTCTTCATCCCATATTGTCTCAACAACTTGTTTCACATTTTGTTCTAATTCTGGTCCAAAGAATTCTACTTCATCACCTGGTTTAAAATGATTACGTTGCTGTAGGGTAATTATTCCTGTCTTATCATCATAGTCTAGGACAAGACCAGCAAAATCATACGTAGTACGCTTAGGATGATTTCCATACATTTGTTCTTCATAACTAGGAACGTTTTCAAAGAAGGCAGGGGCTGTGTCTCTATTCGCACACTTATCAAGCTCTTCTAACCATTCCTTTTTAATTTTAAAATTATCAGGGTCTGCACAGTAAGCGTCAATTACTTTACGGTATACAGCTGTTACTGTTGCCACATAATGAATTGATTTCATTCTACCTTCGACTTTTAAGCTATCAATTCCTGCTTCAATTAATTTAGGTATAGCTTGAATTAAATTTAAATCCTTTGGACTCATTGTATACGGAGCGTCTTCGTCTCCGTATAGAGGTACTTCTTGCACCACTCCGTTTTCATCTTTTTCTTCCATTAGGTTATAATCCCAACGACAAGACTGACAACAGCCACCTCTATTTGAATCTCGTGCAGTCATATGATTACTTAATACACAACGACCAGAATAAGAAATACACATAGCACCATGAACGAATGTTTCAATTTCGATATCAACATTCTTTTTCATTTCTAGCATCTCTTCTAAGCTAACCTCACGTGCTAAAACGACACGCTCTAGCCCTTCTTCCTTCCAGTACTTTACTGCAAGCCAGTTACTTAATGATTGCTGTGTACTTAAGTGGACCTCAACCTTAGGAGCTACACGTTTACATGTTTCAATAATTAATGGATCAGCAACAATAATCCCTGTAATTCCAACGTCCTGTAATGCAGCTAAATACTCTTCAAGCCCATCCATATTTTCATTATGTGCATAAATATTTGTTGTTACATATACCTTTGCTCCATAACGATTAGCAAATTCTACTCCCTCTCTCATCTGATCGATTGAGAAGTTATCCGCACTTGAACGAAGTCCGAACTCTCGCCCACCTATATAAACTGCATCTGCTCCATAGCGAATCGCAATCTTAAGCTTCTCAAGACTACCTGCCGGAGACAAAAGCTCTGGTTTCTTTGTTATCACTCGTTTTCCATCCTTTGTTACCTGAGCGATAGCTTCCATTTAAATCCCTCCTAATAATAAAAACCGCCAGGCGGTCTTTTATTAATACACTGTTTCTTTAAAGAAAAAGCCTGTATCAATGTCTCTATTTGTAGGCTGAATAGACCTAATTTTCTCTAGATACTCTTCTTTTTTATCACTGTAAGCATCTTCATCTTCAAAATATAAGTCGATAGCTTGTCTATACATAGAAACAACTTGTTCCATATACTCAGTTGACTTGAAAATCCCATCTATTTTAAAGCTATCAACATCAGCTTCCAGCATATCTTCGAGCTCATCAATAATACAAATGTCATTAGGACTCATAATGTGTGTCCCATTTCCATCTTCAAAAATAGGGTATTTCGCATCACGCTCAGGATCATATAAATACATTTGACGGTCCTGATTCTTACCTTCTACTTTCATATTCTTCCCTAAATACTCAAAGTAATTTCCTACTAATTCACGTTTAGAATGGAACATACATGTCATTCCGTGAACTTGTACTTCTATTTCAATCTTTGCATTCTCTTTTGTTTCAACAATAGAATCCATATTTACTTCTCTAGCAAGTACAGCACGTTTCGCGCCTTTACTTCCCCAATAATTAGCAGTAAACCAATTTGTTGCTGTTGTTTCAGTATTCCAGTGTAACTTCATATTAGGAGCTTCTTCCTTCGCTGTCATCAACACAGCTGGGTCACCGAACACTACGCCATCTACATTGATTTCAACTAGACGCTTCAAATAGTCGCCAAGTTCTGGAACTCTTTCATTATGAAAAATACCATTCATTGCAACATATACTTTAGCACTTAGGTTTTGCGCGATCTCAGTTGCCTCTTTTATTTCTTCAATCTTGAATTCTCCGGCTAAACGTAAACCATATCTCTCTTCACCAATTAATATAGCCGTTGCTCCAGCTTTTACTAACGGTTCGATTGCAGCTACATCTCTTGGTGTAACTAATAGCTCTGGTTTGTTTGACATTTTCATTCACCTACTTTAGCATGCATTTTTATTTTTTTATACTAACGGCAATTCCGTCACCAACAGGAAAAATCGTAGTACCATACTGCTCGTGAGTCATCAACCATTGATTGTATTGATTTAGCTTATTTGCTAATGTTTTTAAACGCTTCTGCTCATGCTCTGAATTGGCAACTAATCCTCGAAAAAGTATATTATCTGATATAATAACTCCACCCGATGGAATTAACTTGCCATATTCCTCAAAAAAGCGCTTATATTGGCCTTTTGCAGCATCAATAAATAGTACATCAAAAGGAGGCTCATCATCAAGTTCTTTGCTTACTTCAAATGCGTCTCCATAGATAACTCGAATTCGATGAGATAGATTTGCACGGTTAATGTATTCAATTGCTTTTTCATAGCGTTCTTCGTCACGCTCAATTGTTACTACCATACAATCCTCTACTGCCTCTGCCATTCGAATAGCAGAGTATCCAATAGCGGTACCGATTTCAATTATCCGTTTTGGTTTATATAGCTTTAACATTTGTAGCATTGCCTCTATACCAACAAGCTCCATGATAGGAACATTTGCTTCCTTTGCATAGTGTTCCATTTCTACAAGTAACTCATTTCTATCTTGTATAAGCTCTTCTATATAGTGAACTACTTCTTTCGAAATCATCAGTCAGACCCCTTAGTCATTAGGTTATAACGATTAATTCTAACATAAATACAATAGGAATGCGAGTTTCCCCGCATCCCCTTTTTGTCATTAATCTTGTCTACCTTCAACCCATTCATCACGATACTGCTGATGGACTCGGTTATGCTCTTGGTACGTTTCATTGTAAATAACTTCTCCATTAAACCTTGCATAGAAGAAGAGATAATCTGTCCTCTCAGGAAGAATCGTCGCTTTGATAGAATCCTCACCTGGATTCGCAATCGGACCAATTGGCACACCGGCATAACGATACGTATTATATGGAGAGTCAATTTCTAAATCTGCAAAGGTTGTCATATAACGATGCTCTCCAATCGCATACGCAACTGTTGGATCAACCTGTAATGCCATACCTTGTTCTAAACGATTGTGTAACACACCTGAAATTAAATAACGATCTTCAGATTTTTGTGCTTCTCTTTCAACAATTGAAGCTAATGTCATAATTTCATGAATCGTGTAAGGACTATTATCTAGATCTGTTTCATACTTAAAGAAAACTGTCTCTGTCTGTCCTATCATTTTCTCAATAATTTCTTCAATTGATACATCCTCTTGATAAAAATCATAACGAGAAGGAAATAAATAACCTTCTAACGGATGTTTAATGCCTTCTTTAAAAATGTCTTCAGTTAAAATTGCAAACTTCTCTTCTAATTCTTTTAAATAATCCTCATCATTAAGAACTTCGTCGATCTCTTCCACTTCATAGTCCGTGTTGTTTGCAATAATTTCAATAACATCCGAAATCCAAAGCCCCTCTGGAACTGTAAAAACAAGCACAGGCTCTTGAATGACACGTCCTTCTTTTAACTCTTGAATGATATCATCTAAACTCATTGTCTTAGATAATTCATAATCACCTGCCTGGAACCCTGTCTCATTCTTATATCGAACATAATATCTGAAGAAAGTACCACTTTTAATTACTCCTTCATTCTCAAGGATTTGACCTATCTGTGTACTAGATGAACCTATTGGAATAGAAACTTCTACAGGAGACTCATCATTTATATCAACCGGACCAACCGCTGATTTCACATATAAAAAACTACTTATTAATGCTATAGAACAAACAACGACAATTGCCAGTACACAAAAGAAGACAATCTTCCGAACAATTTTTGCTTGAGCCACTTTTTCCGCATACTTTCTATCATACTCTTGCTTATCTTTCTTCTCTGTCATTTGTATCCCCCCTTCACCTGTCTCATTATACTATAATAACGCAAATTTTCGATAAAAATGTAGAAAAAAAGCAATCGAGGTGGATTTCCTCGATTGCTTTTTGAAACTGAGGTGCTTTTCCTCAGTAATCTTTTGAACTTTTGTTTTTTATTGAGGTGGGTTTCCTCAACTTCTTTTTTTACTCTTCGTCTTGTTCCTCTTCAAAGGTATTTAGCATTTCTTCAACCATATCCCACTCTTCTTCTGTTTCAATCGTATGAAGAGTGATATCACTATCTTCGCCTTCTTCGTCTTCGTATCTGAAGGCTAATACTTCAACACCGTCTTCATCATCCTCTTCGTCGTCACCTACTGGTACTAAAAGAATGTATGATTTACCAGTTTCGTCAACTGAGAATTTAAATAGCTCTTCAAATAAATGCTCGTCCCCATTTTCATCAGGGATAATAATACGTTCTCTTTCTTGTTCCATGTCAACTACACCTCTTATTTTTATTTGCCAGCGTGATCTAAATATCCTTGTAAAATCATGACTGCTGCCATTTTATCTATTACTTTTTTTCTTTTTTTACGACTAACATCAGCTGAAATCAGCATTTTTTCTGCGGCTACAGTTGTTAATCGTTCATCCCACAGAATAATTGGGCCTGTTATATATTGCTTCAATTGCTCTGCAAACTGCTGACATGCTTCGCCACTAGGACCAATTGTACCATTCATATTTTTAGGTAAGCCTACAACTACCTTTTCAATATCATAGTCTTTCACAAGTTTAGCAATTGATTCAAAAACTAACATTGGATCTTCTTCCTCTGTCCGTCTAATTGTATCATGCCCTTGTGCCGTCCATCCTAATTCGTCACTTATAGCAATACCAACAGTCTTCGTTCCTACATCTAAACCTAATATCCTCATTAGTACTCCTTATTATAGGACGTTCAAGTAATTCTTCGTATTTGAACCCCGTTTTTAGTGCTGTGATAAGATTCATACGACTCCCGCGTTTACATAAAACGATTACCGATAAAACAGGATTACTTATCTTCCTTCTTTGTAGCTAAATAAGACTTTACAAGTTCCTCGATTAGCTCGTCCCGTTCTAGTTTTCTTATAATCGTTCTAGCCTCATTATGTCTAGGAATATAGGCTGGATCCCCTGATAGCAAATAACCAACTATTTGATTAATCGGATTATAGCCTTTTTCCTCAAGAGCTTCATATACAGTAAGAAGCACTTCTTGGACATCAACTTGGGCAGCGTCATCATGGAAATTAAATTTCATCGTATTGTCCATAGAGCCCATCACAAACACCTCTTTCTAAAACTATCTAAGTTTAACATGGTAAAACCACATTTTGCACAGACCAGAAAATATTACTCAATTTTAATTGTACACTACTTCTATCGAATTAGGAAACTGATTTAATATATTCTTCAACAAATGCAAGTGCCTCTTCAAGTTGCTCAGGATTCTTTCCACCTGCTTGTGCCATATCTGGACGACCACCGCCGCCACCACCGCAACGTGTAGCAACTTCCTTTACGATTTTACCTGCATTATAGCCTTGTCCAATTAAGTCCTTTGTTACAGCAGCAACGATATTAACTTTCCCATTGTTTGCTGCCCCAAGAACGATCACACCTGACTCTATGCTTGTTTTAAGATTATCTACGATTGAACGTAAGCTATCCATGTCGCTAGCATTTACTTTTTTCGCTAAAAGAGATACACCATTTACATCAATTGTCTCGTTAACCAAATTCCCTGCTTCCATGTTACCCAATTTTGCTGATAATGATTCATTATCTTTTTGTAAGTCTTTAATTTGTTGTTGCATTGAATCAATACGGCTTGGCACATCCTTTAAATTCTTCGCTTTTAATCCAGTAGCTGCATCTCGTAAAAGGTCAATTTGGCTGTTCATAAATTCATAAGCACCTTTACCAGTTACTGCTTCAATACGTCGTACCCCTGCACCAATACCTGATTCAGAAACAATCTTAAATAAGCCAATCTCAGACGTGTTATTCACATGACAACCGCCGCATAGCTCAATACTGTATTCACCAACTGTTACAACACGTACAACACTGCCATATTTTTCACCAAATAGAGCCATTGCACCCATTGCTTTTGCTTCATCAATATTCTTGACTGCAATATCAACAGCAATTGCATTCCATACTTTTTCATTTACGATAGCTTCAATTTTTGTAAGCTCTTCAGGTGTAACTTGCCCAAAGTGAGAGAAGTCAAAACGTAGACGGTCTTCAGATACTAATGAACCAGCTTGGTTTACATGCTCCCCTAGTGTATCTTTTAATGCACGGTGAAGAAGGTGAGTCGCTGTATGATTTTTGACGATACCAATTCGACCTGTATCTTCAATAATCGCCTTTATCTTTTCACCCTTTCTCACTGTTCCTTCAGTTACAACTGCAGTGTGAAGGTGTTGTCCATTTGGTGCTTTTTGTACATCATTTACTTTGACAATAAAACCGTTACCATTGATTGTACCTTTATCTGCAACTTGTCCACCGCTTTCTGCATAGAAAGGTGTTTCGTTTAAAATTAACTGAATCTCATCGTCAACACCAGCAAAGTCGACAAACTGCTTGTCCTTGATAATTATCTCTACTACTGCATCGTGACTTAAACGATCGTAACCAACGAATGTACTATCTACATTTAGTTCTCCTAATAATTGATCTTGAATTTGCATAGAGTCCGATTCTTGACGGGCAGCACGAGCACGCTCTCTTTGCCCTTCCATTTCCTTCTCAAAGCCTTCTCGATCAATTGTAAAACCTTTTTCCTCTGCATACTCTTCTGTTAAATCGACTGGGAAGCCATATGTATCATATAAGCGGAACACATCACTACCAGGAATCACTTTGTTTCCTTTTTCCTCAGCTTCTTTAATTACCTTAGATAGCATTGTTAACCCTTCATGAAGAGTTTCATGGAAGCGTTCTTCTTCGTTTTTAATTACTTTTTGTATAAAATCTGTTTTCTCTTTTACTTCTGGATAGAAATCTACCATGATTTCTCCAACAACTGGAACAAGTTCAAACATAAATGGACGTTCGATATTAATTAATTTTGCATAACGAACAGCACGGCGAAGTAAACGTCTTAATACATAGCCACGACCTTCATTTGATGGAAGCGCACCGTCTCCAATCGCAAATGTAACTGTACGAATATGGTCAGCAACTACTTTAAAAGCTACGTCAATATCTTTTTCTTTACCGTATGCTACTCCTGCAATCTCTTCAGTTGCTTTAATAATTGGCATAAATAAATCTGTATCAAAGTTCGTTGGAACATCTTGAATTACTGAAACCATACGTTCAAGACCCATCCCTGTATCAATGTTCTTCTTTGGAAGTGGTGTATATGTACCATCAGGGTTATGGTTAAATTGTGAAAATACTAAGTTCCAAACTTCTAAATACCTTTCATTTTCTCCACCAGGATATAGTTCTGAATCATTCGGATCATCACCATACTCAGGTCCTCTGTCATAAAAAATCTCAGTGTTAGGTCCACTTGGCCCTTCACCAATATCCCAGAAATTCCCTTCCAGACGGATGATACGCTCTTCAGGTACCCCAATCTTTTTGCTCCAATAATCATATGCTTCGTGATCTTCAGGATGTACAGTGACTGATAATTTCTCTGAGTCCCATCCAATCCACTTGTCACTTGTTAGGAACTCCCACGCCCATTCAATTGCTTCTTCTTTAAAATAATCTCCAATCGAGAAGTTTCCTAACATTTCAAAGAAAGTATGGTGACGAGCTGTTTTTCCTACATTTTCAATATCATTTGTACGAATTGATTTTTGCGCATTTGTAATTCTAGGGTTTTCGGGAATAACACGACCATCAAAGTATTTCTTTAATGTTGCAACACCACTATTAATCCATAATAATGATGGGTCTTCGTGTGGCACTAATGATGCACTAGGCTCAATATCATGTCCTTTTTCCTTAAAAAAATCTAAATACATTTGTCTTACTTCAGCAGATGAGAGCTTCTTCATTTTATAAAACCTCCTATTTTTTTTAATTTTCTTTTTATAAGTGCGTGTATACAAAAAACTCCCATCCCTAAAACAGGGACGAGAGTATTAATCACGCGGTACCACCCTGGTTAAAGTGAATCGATATTCGATTTCACAATCACCTCTAGACGTAACGTGTCAAGACGGCAGGTTTTTCCCTGCACTTAGGAGTAGCTTTCTGTTACTCTTCGTCTAGTCCCTTTTCCAGCCAAGAAGGCACCTCTCTTAAGACGGGCTGTAACATACTCATTCCTTCAACGTGTTTATTTTATGTACTTTACTAATTCAACAGTTAATATTATAGAAATTGTCGTTATTAATGTCAATCCTTGTTTGAATTTGCCCTAATATGCAGTACTATTACCTTTACAATCGAAAGAATAGGCACAGCCAGTACTAAACCAATAATCCCTCCTATTTCAATCCCAAGTATTAGTGCTAACATAATAATCACAGGGTGTGTGTGTAGTGTTCTACCTACAATAACAGGTGATAATATATTTCCTTCAATTTGTTGCAAAATTAAAATTACCAACCCAGTATATATTAACATTTGCCATGATTGTAGAGCAGCGACAATTAATGCTGGTACTGCACCAAGAAAGGCACCAAAGTATGGGATAATATCCGTCATACCAATAAATAACCCTAAAAGAACTGCATACGGGAGCCCAATAAGATAAAGTCCAGTGGTTGCTATTACGCCAACACTCATTGAAACAAGAATTTGACCACGAATATAGTTTCCAAAGGATTGATCAACATCACGTATAAAACGAATCCCTCTTCTTCTCCAACGTTTTGGAGTTAAGTACCACGCCACTTTTTCAACTAACTGATAGTCTTTAAGTAGATAAAAAACAAGGAATGGAACGATAATGAAGTATATAAAAGAGCTAAAAATACCCATAATCATAGCTATAATCCGTTCAAAAATATCCTCTACTACTTCCTCAAGACCAAGGAGCCATTCATCGATCTGATTTTGTATACCAACAGGCATATTAGCCACATGTTCATTAAAAAGAGTCAACCATCGTTGCACTTCTTCTACATATTGTGGAATATTTTCAACTAATTCCTTAATTTGCTCGACAACATAAGGAGCACCTTTAAAGCCTAGGTAAGTTAATCCACCAAAAAATAAAAAATAAATAATAAGTACAGCAACAGGTCTTGGTAATCCTGAATCATGTGTCCATTCAATAACTGGATGAAGTAAATATGTTATGAGAGCAGCGAATAAAAAAGGAATCGCCACAGACGTTATAACATCCAAAACTGGTTTCCACATCGGTGCTAATTTCATAAAGACATATACACACAACAAAATGAGAAGAAAATTTGTTATTTTAATAAGCCATTGCATGCTTGACGTTTTTTCCATAATAGCCCTCCATAACCGTAGTTTGTACAGGAAGTGAAAAGACTATAAGAATAAGTTTAAAAAGGTTAGCATTTAATAAAAAAAAGGAAAAGTGCATCCCAACACTTTCCCCCTTCTATAGATTATGCAAATGTTTTTGTTAAACGTTTACGCATCTTTCTAACTGTAGAACGTTTGGGCATGAGTTCTTCTACATTGCCGTTTGTAATCGGTTGAATCATTTTCATAAATCGTTTACGTGTACGTCGATCTCTCATGGAATATGCTGCAGCCCCAAGGCTAGCGACAAACAACGATCTCATTGCTCTGCCCATTGTGATCACCACCGTTTTAGATTTACATTTCAACACTCATGTCCCTATCTTCAAATAAGTCATCTAATGAACTTAGTGAGCCGTCTTCTTCCACTTGATGAAGCGAGAGTTTACCATTCGTAATCGTCATCTCAACAAAGCAATTCCAGCAATAGTATTGATTTGTTCCAATCTTACCAATATCTTTGCAATTACAGTTTGGGCACTGCATCATTGGGCCTCCTTTAGCTTATATCAATCACGAGTATATCTTTACCAATTTTTATTGGTTCGTTGGTTTTAATCACTTTTTTTCCTTCTTTGATATCAGCAATAAAACCTTCCGTTACCTCATACCCTATGATTGTGCCCAATTCTTCCATAAAATATACATCTTCTACCAGGCCCAACTTCTCCCCTTCGACCGTTAGCAACGGTTTTCCAGAAAGTCGCTCTTTCCCCTCTTTTAAAGCAAAGTAGTGATGATGATGTTTAACAAATGGTTTCAGTTTTTCTGACTCCTTCACCATTATCCCATCATACCCAAATCCTGTAATTGCTTCCCGTGGTACGAACAAATCACGATTTAACCAGCCTTTTTTATCGACTAGAAATCCAGTAACTATGCAATGCTCATTGATAAACAGATCTTCGATGATACCAATCTCGGCTCCGTTACTGGCATTATAGACGGTTTGACCATACATAGTTGAAAATGTCCGCAAAGCGCTCGCCACCCTTCCGAACATTTATAGTCTATGGAGCATCACCACACCTCATCCTAGTCTGATATTTCCATGAGCAATTGTGGGTCAATTGGTTAAAGGTCCTTTTTTTCTCCGAACTCCAACTGTAACTTCTCCTGTAATTGTGAATTACGATTTGATTCATCCTCACGTGCGATTGCTTGCTCAAAAGCTGGCAATTCCCCACATAAAATCAAATAATCCTTTGCCCTAGTAATCCCTGTATAGATTAATTTTCTCCGTAACATACGATAATACCCACGAACTACAGGCATAATAACAATTGGAAATTCACTTCCTTGCGACTTATGAATGGATGAACAAAATGCATGAGTAATTTGATTGAAATCTTTTTTCGAATAGACTACCTCAGTACCATCAAAGGAGATGACAAGCTGGTCTTGTTTTTCCACATTTTCTTTGGCATAAAAAATGGCTACGATTTCACCTCTGTCCCCATTGTATACATGTTCCTCTGAATTATTAACTAGCTGTAAAACGACATCACCGGTTCTAAATATGATTTCACCATGACGAAGCTCTCTTCGACCTTCAATCTGTGGATTAAACAATTGCTGTAGTTCAACATTTAATTTTTCGATACCAGCATTCCCTCTATACATCGGAGCTAGGACTTGTACTTCCTTTGCCGTATATCCTTTTTTAATTGCATTTGCACAAACCTTAATTACAGCCTCAACCACTTGATTTTGGTCACATGTAAAGAAACGTCTGTCATTTTGAGGCTGTAATAAATCTGTCGGAGCCTTCCCATCTTTAATTTCATGGGCTAATTTAATAATAGAGGATCCTGCTGCTTGACGGTAAATATCAGATAATGAAACAGTCGGAATAACTTTCGAACGAAGTAAATCACTAAGTACTTGTCCTGGTCCTACGGACGGAAGTTGATCTTGGTCTCCCACTAGAATAACTTGCATTTCTTTAGGAACTGATTTAAATAATTGATTTGCTAACCAAATATCAACCATCGATGTTTCGTCAACTATTAAAATTGAACCTTCCAATGGCTCATACTCATCTTTTTCAAATCCCCCACTATTACCTTTCCAGCCTAATAATCGATGGATCGTAAAAGAAGGTAGACCTGTTGCTTCTCCCATACGTTTAGCTGCTCGACCAGTAGGTGCTACTAATACAAAGGGGAATGTATCCTCTTTTCGATAATCTTTAGGGTCTAATGACAATCCATGAAGCTTTGCATAAACTTCAACAATTCCTTTTATGACAGTTGTTTTCCCAGTACCAGGACCTCCAGTTAGAATCATTAGTGGAGAAGATAATGCTTTTTGAATCGCATCTTTCTGTGATTCTGCGTACTCTATTTTAAGTGATTCTTCAAGTTCTCCTAATGCCTTTAGAAACTCAGCATCACATAAATCAATCTCTTCTTCTCTATCCGTCAATAACCGTTTAATATTTGTGACTATGCCCTTTTCAGCAAAATAAAGTGTCTTTAAATAAACTCTTTCATCCTCTAATACGATTTTTCCATCCTCATCCAAAGTAAGTAGCTGTTCCTTAGCTTCCTCAACCGTTATATGACATGATGAGTTAGATAAGAGCTTACTGGCTTCTTCGACCAATTCCTCACAATTTAAATAAACATGTCCTTCCTGTAAACAAAGTTCATTCAATAGAAACAAACAGCCTGCTCGAATACGTTCTGGATGATTATCGGAAATCCCAATTGCTTCTCCAAGCATATCTGCTTTTTTAAAACCGATCCCTTCCACATCCATTATGAGCTGATATGGATTCGTTTGAACAATATCAAGTGTTTGTTGTTTATAAACTTGATATATTTTCATTGAAAGCTCAACCCCGAACCCGTATTTAGAAAGAGCAATAATAACCTGTTCAACCCCTTGATGCTCAACTAATTGTTCATAGAGAAGATCCACTTTATCTTTTGCTAATTTAGGGATCGTTTGTAAGACAGATTTATCTTCAACAATCCTCGTTATTGCTCTATCCCCTAATGATTTCACAATTGTTTCCGCAGTCTTTTTACCAATACCGGGAAAACGATCACTCGATAAATATTGAATTAAGCCATGTGTTGTTTGAGGAATATCTCGGCGAAATTGTTCAACCTGATACTGTAACCCAAACCGTGGATGATCTGTTAATTGTCCAAAAAACAAATACACATCATTTGGTTCAATTTTTGGCAGTGTACCGACAATTGTGATTTTTTCTTCTTTTACATTTTCAGTTGTATCATGTATTTTAACTGATGCGACTGTATAAAAGTTTTCATCATTATGGAATATAACATGAACAACTTCCCCTTTTATAAATGGTTGTTCGGATGTTGAAGCTTGATTCTCTGGCATGATTCTTCGCTCCCTAATTTTCTAGCAATTCCTCCATTTTCTTCTTTCCATGGCCTGCAAGTAAATGATCAGGTTGTACCTCTATTGCCCGGTCAAAGTAATGAAGTGCTTTTTTTGCATTCTCTTTATATGCATAAGCAACACCTAGATTAAAATAGGCATCCGCATGATTCTCATTTCTTTCTATAACCTCTATAAATACTTTCATTGCTTCGTCAATTTGCTCTAATTGAGCTAGACATAATCCATATTGAAACTTTGCATCTATATCATCCACGTTCAACTCTACAGCTCTCTTTAAATTGGCCAGAGCGTGTGGCAGTTGACCTTCCTGATAATAAGACATTCCAAGCATAAAATAAGCGTCAGATTCATCGAGATTATTCTGTAATGATTTTAAAAACATCTCAATAGCATCTTTATATTGTTCCATATTGTAAAAAGCATTACCAGCACCATAGTAAGCAGTAGCAATTGAACCATCTATTTCTATAGCTTTGTTGAAAAAGACTATCGCCTTTTCTAATTCCCCAACCATTGCTAATAAATTTCCGAAATTTGTATAAGCAACTGGGTCGTTTGGATTCTCTTCAATCGCCTCATTAAACATTTTTGCAGCTTCTTCATAATTCTTTTCCTTCATATATGTAACACCTAATTGATTCTTATCACTCATGCTGTTCATCCTTTCAAAACATATTAATTAAATTATAACAAAGAGGAAGGGGTTTTTAATTATGAATTATGTGTTATGAATTACGAAGTGCAATTATTTTTTCTAAGAAAAACGCATAGCTTCTTTCTTTTCGTTAGACGGTTTATACTTTAATACCTTAAAATTCTGTTTTATAAATAAATGGCGAGCACCTTTGGTGTCGCCATTTAGCATAAAGAATTCATAACTCATAACTCAGAAATCATAATTAATTATGATTTCTCCCCCTTAATTACTACATCAATCGTTCCTCCACCTAAACAAATATCACCTTCATAGAAAACAACTGCTTGTCCAGGTGTAATTGCACGTTGCGGTTCATCAAAGACAACCTTAACATTATTTTCATCCTGTAAAACTACCGTTACCCCTTGGTCAGGCTGACGGTAACGAAACTTCGCTGTACAACTAAATTCTTTTTCAACTTGTTTATTGCTAACCCAATTCAAATTGGTAGCAAGTAATGCTTCTGAATATAGGCCTGGATGATGATAACCTTGCCCTACATGAAGGACATTTTTCTCTAGGTCCTTACCGATAACAAACCAAGGCTCACCTGCACCACCTATACCAAGACCATGTCTTTGACCTAATGTATAGTACATTAAGCCATCATGTTTCCCTTTTACTTCACCATCTAGTGTTTGCATTTCTCCTGGTTGAGCTGGTAAGTAGTTACTTAAAAAATCTTTGAAATTACGTTCACCGATAAAACAAATTCCAGTACTATCTTTCTTTTTAGCTGTTGCTAAATTTGCTTTTGCAGCGAGTTCTCGTACCTCTTTTTTTGGTATATCTCCAATTGGAAACATCGTACGAGATAACTGTTCTTGGTCAAGGGCATTTAAGAAATACGTCTGGTCTTTATTATCATCGACACCACGAATTAATTTGTATTCTCCATCTTGATAATCAACACGAGCATAATGACCTGTTGCTAAATAATCAGCACCTAATGATAGTGCATGCTTTAAGAAAGCCTTAAACTTAATTTCTTTATTACACATTACATCAGGGTTCGGCGTTCGCCCTGCTTTATACTCTTCTAAAAAGTAGGTAAAAACTTTATCCCAATACTCTTTCTCAAAGTTAACAGCATAATAGGGTATCCCAATTTGGTTACACACTGCTACAACATCGTTATAATCGTCTGTAGCTGTACATACACCATTTTCATCGGTATCATCCCAGTTTTTCATAAAAATTCCGATTACATCGTATCCTTGTTCTTTCAATAATAGTGCTGTTACACTTGAATCTACTCCACCAGACATTCCAACTACAATCCTAGTATCTTCTGGTCTTTTCTCTTGTTGTTTTTCCATAGAACTCACCACCAAACTTTAACTTTGGCAATGGCTGTAATCACTGTACAAATAACAAGTACAGTATTTCTGCACATTGCTTAGAGAGTGTCCCAAAAGGTACTAACACCTTTTTAAACACTCTCTATAATGCTGTTATTCTTTTTACTATTGCAGCAGTTTTCACTGCAACCTCTTCTATTTCGTCAATAGTGTTACCTAATCCGAAGCTAAATCGGATAGCAGAACGTGTTCGTTCATCATTTCCTATCATCGCTACTAGAACATGTGAAGGCTCAACTGAACCTGCTGTACAAGCCGAACCACTTGAAGCAGCTATTCCAGCTAAATCAAGATTAACAAGTAGAGATTCTACATTTGCTCCTGGAAAACTTACATTTAAGATGTGAGGAAGAGTATGATCTGTACTTCCATTAAGGATGAATTCAATTCCTTCATCTCTAAAGACCTTTACCATCACATCTTTAAATGATTTATAACGATCCATTTTATCTTCTATATTACTTGTTGCCATGCTGACTGCTTTTGCAAAACCTACAATTGCGGCTACATTCTCAGTTCCAGCACGCCGTTTCCGCTCTTGTTCTCCTCCATATAAAAAAGGCTTAAGAGCATGTCCCTTACGAATATACAAACAGCCAATTCCTTTTGGTCCATTTATCTTATGAGCCGAAACTGATAAAAAGTCTACAGGTAACGTCTGTACATTAATATTAACAGTACCAAAGGCTTGCACGGCATCTGTATGAAAAGCAATACCTTTTTCCTTAAGAAACGTACCTACTTCTTCAATCGGCTGAATTGTACCAACCTCATTATTACCATACATCATCGTTACTAGAATCGTATCTTCTCTCACACTTTCTTGTAACTCCTCAAGCGACACCCTTCCAGTCTCATCCACTGGCAAGTATGTCACTTCAAAACCTTCCTTCGCAAGCTGCTGGCATGTATGAAGTACAGCATGATGTTCTATTGCAGTAGTAATAATATGGTTGCCTTTACTACTTTGTTGCTTAGCTACTCCGACAATTGCCATATTATCTGCTTCTGTGCCACCACTTGTAAAGATAATTTCATCGACAGATGCATTTATCGATTGTGCAATCGTTTTTCTAGCATCATCAAGAGCTTTCCTAGTTTCTCTACCAAACCGATGAATACTAGATGGATTTCCAAAATATTCATTAAAATATGGCATCATTGCCTCTAGCACATCTGGATGGAGAGGTGAAGTTGCTGCATGATCCACATATATTGGTTTCACATAATTCACCTTCTTTACCTAACTCTTTAATACTATATATTATAGCCAACTATCATATAGGAAAACCATGCAAGTGGCAATTACAACTGCTCATTTATAAAGAAAGGGAGTCCCCCTTCCTAATACCCTAAATATAAAACATATAGTACTCTTGGTCTCCGCTATCTTTATAATTAGCTAAATCTAATAATGTTGTATTATCAAGAACTTCTTTTACAGCATCACGAATTTTAATCCATAAATCACGTTTAGCTGGTTCTTCATCATCCATTACTTCTACAGGACTAATTGGTCCTTCAAGAACACGGATAATATCTCCTGCTGTTATTTGTTCAGGTTCTTTTGCAAGCATATAACCACCGTATGCTCCTCTAACACTTTTTACAAGCATTGCATTCCTTAAAGGAGCAATAAGTTGCTCTAGATAATGCTCCGATAAATTATGGTCTTTCGCTATTGATTTTAACGAGATTGGACCTTCACCGAACTTCTTCGCTAATGCCATCATGATTGTCAGCCCGTAACGTCCCTTGGTTGAAATTTTCATTCTGTTCCCCTCTTTCCATCATTCGATCTACTATCCTTTGACATTGTGGCAATGTTATCCCAACAACAGATCCTATACCAAAACTAAATATAATTGTCCCTATAAAGACAGGTCCCCCTAATAACCAACCTACCGAGAGAACAATCACTTCCATTACACTACGTACATACTGAACTTTCCAGCCAGTAATCTTTGTAAGAGCCAGCATTAAGCTATCTCGAGGTCCAGCTCCACAATTTGGAGCAATATATAATCCAATTCCATAGCCGATCACGATTATTCCTATTATAAGCATTAGAAATTGTCCTATTAATGAAGAAGGAGTCACTAAGATGAATAGGAATATATCAATAAAAATACCAACTAAAAGCATATTAATAAAGGCACCTAATTGAGGCCATTCTCTTGTTAAAAGAGTTGTCAAACCTATAATACAGAATCCAGCTATAATTGTCCAAGTTCCGACGGTTAGACCAAATTGGAGCTGTAACCCGATGTGAAATACATCCCAAGGAGCACTTCCTAAATCAGCAACGATCATCATCGAAATTCCAAAAGACATTATAATTATACCAATCATAAAAATAGCCCAACGTAAAAACAATTTCTTTGTCCGATATCTTGGATGTGCCGTATCCATTCTATAACCCTACTTCCAATATTCGAGATTTCAATTCTTTGACATTATAGCACGAATTGGAATTAGTATGTTACTAAACCGATAGGAATCTTTGTAATTACTCTTCTGCATTAATTTGATTTATTTTAAAAAGCTTATCATATCGTTTACACTATAAATACGTACTGGATACTTAGGAGAAGTCAATCAAAAAGATAACGATTTACTAGTTGGTTAACCTCTGTTGACCATAAGTGTAGATATTATTCTAGGAGAGATATTATGTCAAAGCAACCCCTTGCTTATCGAATGAGGCCTACTAAAATAGACGAAGTAATCGGACAAGATCATTTAGTATCTGAAGGTAAAATTATTTGGAGAATGATTGAGGCGAAGCACCTTTCTTCCATGATACTCTACGGGCCACCAGGTACAGGAAAAACATCAATAGCCCGAGCAATCGCAGGCAGTACAGATACCCATTTTAAAATGCTTAACGCTGTTGTCAATAATAAAAAGGATATGGAAATTGCTGTTGAGGAAGCAAAAATGTCAGGGAAAATGATTTTGATTTTAGATGAAGTACACCGCTTGGATAAAGCAAAACAAGATTTTCTCCTTCCTTTCTTAGAAAAAGGACTCATTACTCTCATCGGTGCGACTACTGCCAATCCCTATCATGCAATTAACCCTGCGATACGTAGTAGGTGCCAAATCTTTGAACTTAATTCGCTTACTCCTGAAGATATACAAAAAGTCATACTACGAACACTAAAAGATGAACAAGACGGCTTTGGTACAAAAGAGATAACAATTGATGACTCCGCCTTAGAACATTTAACCTATGCTTCTGGCGGCGATGTTCGTTCAACTTTAAATGCCTTAGAATTAGCTGTATTATCAACGAAGCCCAGTGATACCGGCCAAATCCACCTCACACTTCCTACCGTTGAAGAATGCTTACAAAAGAAAAGCTTTACGCATGATAAGAATGGAGATGCCCATTATGATGTATTGAGCGCATTACAAAAATCAATCCGTGGTAGTGACGTTCATGCTGCGATTCATTACTTAGCGAGACTAATAGAAGCCGGGGATTTAGTCAGTATTTCAAGAAGATTACTTGTTATTGCCTATGAAGATATTGGGTTAGCAAACCCGCAAGCAGGACCAAACACATTATCTGCTATTGAAGTCGCAGAACGTGTTGGTTTTCCTGAGGCACGAATTCCACTTGCTACAATAGTAGTAGAACTCTGTCTCTCTCCAAAATCAAACTCTGCTTACAAAGCTGTTGATAATGCACTGGCAGATATTCGTAGCGGTCGTGGCGGTACAGTTCCAAATCATCTAAAAGATTCTCATTACAAAGGTGCAGAAAAATTAGGGCGAGGATTAGAATATTTATATCCACATGATTATCCAAACTCTTGGGTTAAACAACAATACCTACCTGATACATTAAAGGATAAAAAGTATTTCCAACCTAATCATAATGGACAAGAAAAACATCTTGCTAAAGTATATGAAAGATTAGAAGAACTAAAGAAAAATAAATAATTATTTGTGGGTGTTCCAAAAAGTTACTTCCAACTTTAGGACACCTTTTTTATTTTTCAATTAAACTAGTATATTTAATTACAGTTAACAATCATTGAATTATTTTATAACTCGAAGAAAATCCTAGCAAATTTTTCTAGCAAGATATGTATAAATCCTAGATTTCCTGGAAAGAGTAGAGATATCAAACAAATTACAGGGAGTTGGGAAAACTATGAAAGTAAGACAAGACGCATGGTCACACGAGGATGACGTATTATTAGCTGAAACCGTACTACGCCACATTAAAGAAGGCAGTACACAATTACTAGCATTTGATGAAGTAGGAGATGAACTTAATCGTACATCTGCTGCATGTGGGTTTAGATGGAACGCCGTTGTAAGACTTAAGTACATTAACCAAATTGCAGAAGCAAAGAAGGAAAGAAAAGAAAGAAAGAGACATTCTGCTTATCTTTCAAGCACTAGAAACCCTACTAGAAGACAGCAAGTTGTTACTTCTATTGAAGGCTTAGATATGGATATGATTATCAATTATCTACAAAACATAGATAATAATGATGACACTACTACAAGTCTACAAAGGGAAAACGACTATTTATTAAGAGAAAATCTTGAATTATTAACAAAAACAAAGGAACTAGAAACAGAGTTAGAAAAGCTTAAGAAGGATCATGGAACAATTGAGGAAGACTACCAGTCCCTTATTCAAATCATGAATCGCGCTAGACGTATGGCAATTCTTCAAGAGGATGAACCACTATCCTCACCTACTTTTAAAATGGACAAAAACGGGAACCTAGAGAAGGTTGCAAAATAAAATAGAGAAGCAGATCTTATCTGCTTCTCTATTTTTTTATTTATCTTCCACCACAATATAACATGCTCTAACAGGTCCATGAACTCCTACAACAAGATTCATTTCAATATCAGCACTATTACTTGGTCCTGAAATGAAATTTATGCAGGAAGGAAAATATCCTGCTTTTTCTGCTAGCTTATGAAATTCATGAGTTGCTTGAGTCATTCTTGGAACTATCGTGCTCTTTGGAATAATGGCAATATAACCCGTCGGTAAAAGACTGACAGACCGTCCTTTTCCTTTATCACTCATAAGTACAACCGTACCAGATTCTGCTAATGTCATATCAGAAAAAGTAATCCCAACATCAGCTTTCTCTGCTATTTCTACATTCTCTTCACCTAATTCTGAATTCCAAACATGAACATCTTTACCTTCACCTGAAAGTTTATCGAAGAATCCAGTAAGTTTGTACTCATCAAACCTAGGGTCACCCCAATTGACAATAGAATTCACATTAAAACTAGCTAACACTTGTTCTATCATCGCAGGTAGATTATCAACTGTAGTCACTTCATAACGAGTATGAATTCGTTCACACTGATTTTTTAATTGGTCCACAAGTTGCTCTTGAGAATACCCCTTAAACACATCCCATTGAGGACTATGTTTCCATTTAGGTCTTTCTACTCCACTTTTTCTTGGCTCACGACCTAAGCTTTTCGCTACATTCGCAAGAAATTTTTCCTTATTTTGAACTGTTCCAACCATTACTGTTTTCCTCCGTTCTCACGCTTTTCAAACCATTGACGGAATGACTCTTTGCTCGGCTCTGGAAAATCACGAATATCAGTCCACGGTTTCACTGGTCCTGGTCCTTTTGAGATTTTTCCTTCTTTAGAAAAAGGTCCCATCATTGTTGGAGCAGCCTTTGAGCCCATTTTATAAATTGCCGGAGAACTAGCAGCCATCGCAAATCCTTTCATTGCTAGCTTTTCAGCAAAGCCACCTTTTCCTTGGTCCTCAACCATATTACGACGATGCTTTACTAACAAATCATGGAGAGGAATTTTCACGGGACATGCTTCTGTACAAGCAGCACATAAGCTAGATGCATAAGGTAGTTCCTTATAATCATCATAACCACCTAATAACGGAGAAAGCACTGCTCCGATTGGGCCTGGATAAATCGAACCATAAGAGTGGCCACCAATATGACGATATATTGGACATACATTAATACACGCCGCACACCGAATACATTGTAGTGCCGATTCAAATTCAGTACCTAGAATATTCGATCGTCCATTATCTACAATGATAAGATGGAATTCATCAGGTCCGTCCACATCTCCATCCTCTTTAGGACCAGTTAAACCTGTAATATAGCTCGTTAATTTCTGCCCAACCGCACTACGACATAGCATACTTACTAAAATATCAAGCTCTTCCCAAGTAGGAACAATTCGCTCCATTCCCATCACTGTAATTTGTGTTTTCGGTAGGGTCGTTGCAAGTCTTGCGTTCCCTTCGTTCGTTACAAGAGAGATACTCCCTGATTCAGCTACAGCAAAGTTACAACCTGTAATCCCGATATCAGCAGATAAAAAGTCACTACGTAGCTGCTCTCTTGCAAAAAGAGCCAGTTCTTCAGGTTTTGATGTTTTGTCGTAGCCTTTTTTCTCATGAAATGTATCACGTATTTGTTCTTTATTTTTGTGTAAAGCAGGCGCAACGATATGTGACGGTGGGTCATGGTCATCAATTTGAAGAATGTACTCTCCAAGGTCCGATTCAATTACTTCACAACCAACAGACTCCAAAGCTTCGTTCATGCTAATCTCTTCTGTTACCATCGATTTCGATTTGATTACTTTCTTTGCATTTTTTTCTTGAGCAATCTTTTTCACATACTCATTTGCTTCCTCTGCTGTTTCAGCAAAGAACACATGCCCACCTTTTTTTGTAACATTATCAGTTAATTGCTCTAAATAGAAATCTAGATTCTCTAATGTATGTTGTCGTATTTCTTCTGCTAGGTTTCTCCACTCTTCCCAGTTTCCTAATTCTTCCGCTGCATTAATTCTTGCATTTTTCAGTCGTTCTTGGGCTGACACCATTGCATTTCTCATAAATGTATTGTTTAAGCCTTTATCGACACGGTCATTGAACTTCTCGTTACCAATTTTCATGGACATCCCTTTTCACCACCTTTATTATCTTATTTCACGCTATTTAACACTTGAGCAATATGCATTACTTTTATCGGCTTTCCTTGACGGTCAATACGTCCACCAATATTCATTAAACAACCGCAATCAGCTCCAATTAATACTTCTGCTTCTGTTTCTTCAATATGTTCAATTTTCTCATTTACCATTTGTTCTGAGATAGGAACCATCTTAACTGAGAACGTTCCACCAAAGCCACAGCAAGTTTCTTTATTCGGTAAATCAGTAAATTCAAGTCCTTTTACATTCTTTAAAAGCGTCATAGGAGCATCTTTCACTCCCAACAATCTAGTCATATGGCATGACGTATGATACGTAGCCTTCATAGAAAGAGTAGCACCTACATCCTCTACTTTTAACACATCTACAATAAATTGAGTAAATTCGAACGTCTTATCTGCAAGTGACTGAGCCCTTGCTTTCCATTCTTTATCCTCTTCAAAAAGATGAACATACTCATGTATCATTGTTACACATGAACCTGAAGGGGAAACAATATATTCTGATTCCTCAAATGTTTGGATCATATGTTTTGCTACTTCTTTAGCCTCTTTATGATACCCACTATTATAAGCAGGCTGACCACAGCATGTTTGTTTTTTCGGAAAATCGATCTCACAGCCTAACCTTTCTAGTACCTCGACTGTATCTTTACCAACCTTTGTATAAAAAACGTCTGCTAAACACGTGATAAAAAGTGTTACTTTCATAATGGTAATTCTCCCTTCATTAGATAGTCTGGTCATCAGATCTATTACTATTAAAAAAAACGTATCAAGCCCCACATAACACTGTGGAGCTTTAACGCTTTTTTAACATTCACTTCATCCGAATACTTTTCCTTGCTTTTATTATAATTAATTCTTTGAGAAGTAACAATGGAAAGTATTTAAAACACATTTTTTAGGCTGCTCTATCATTCTCTTCTACTTTGTTTTGTTGGCTTCCTTTTACGATAGCCGTCACAATAATAGCAGCTACAACGATTAAAATCCCAGTTCCAAGATTAAAACCAAATCCATGTACCATAACAAATCCTATACCACCAGCAAATAATAAATAATAGGCAGTTGGAATCATTGTTTTACGTATCAGACTTCCTTCACGTCCCACAACTCCTGCGGCCGCAGATGCTGCTACTACATTATGAACACAAATCATGTTACCAGCTGCCCCACCGATGGCTTGTAACGCTACAATCGTTGCACCGTTTACACCGATGTTATCAGCGACACCAAATTGGAATAGTGAGAACATCATATTACTAATTGTATTACTTCCTGCTACGAAGGCACCAAGAGCACCAATAACAGGCGCAAATGCCGGCCACTGGTCACCCATAACACTTGAAACTGTTTCAGCAAGTAATAATGGCATGCTTGCTAAATCTGCTGCATTTACACCTGAGTTAATAAATACTTGAACCATAGGTACGGCAAGTAATAAAGCTGCTGCTGCACTTACAGTTGTTGTAAAAGAATCTTTCACTGCTCGCCCATAAGCTTTACCGTTCATACCATGTAAAACAATACAAATTAATGATACGAAAATCATAATTGCACCTGGCAAGTATAACGGTGTACTTGTAAAGGAAATTGATGTGCCAAATACTTCTGTAAAGCTTAATTTCACAGCATCTGCTGTTAACCACCCTCTAATTGGTAGTTCATTTAAACGAGTAAGAACTAAGATAGCTCCAACTAAAACATATGGAATCCACGCTATGAAAGGAGAGATTTTCTTTGCTGGGGCCTCTTCTGAAATACGAAGCTTCCCACTCCAATCAGCATCCCAGTTTGATTTCACATCAAAATCCCATGTTTTCTTAGGCATGAATAAACCTTTTTTCGCGGCTGGAATAACAATTGCTAGACCAATTAATCCACCAAATAATGATGGGAATTCAGGTCCTAACAAGTTTGCTATTAGGGCATACGGAATTGTAAAAGACAATCCAGCAAAGATAGCAAACTTCCATATACCTAAACCTTCTTTAATTGATTTATTTTTCCCAAAGAATTTCGTAAGCATAACGACCATAAATAGAGGTATTAAGGTACCAATAATTCCATGAATGATAGCTACTTGTCCACCAATCATATGAAGATATGCTTCATACGTCATCCCTAAGCTTGCTGCCGTTTCTTGAACTAAAGCAGATTCACTAATTCCTGAGTTAACCCCAACTAATATTGGTGTTCCAATTGCTCCAAAAGAAACCGGTGTTGACTGAATAATTAAAGCTACCATCACTGCAGCCATAGCCGGGAAGCCAATTGCTACAAGAAGTGGTGCTGCAATTGCTGCTGGTGTTCCAAATCCAGAAGCCCCCTCAATAAATGAACCAAATAACCAACAAATAATAATTGCTTGAACACGACGGTCAGGTGATATATCTGTAAACCCTTGACGAATCGTATGTAAAGCTCCACTTTCCTTTAATGTGTTTAAAAGCAATATCGCTCCAAACACAATAAATAAAATTTCAAATACAGTCACAAATCCACGTGAACTTGCAGCTGCTACCTGATTAAATGGAACTTTCCAAACTGTTACCGCTACTAA
This sequence comes from Bacillus sp. FJAT-45350, assembly GCF_002335805.1. Classification (NCBI taxonomy): domain Bacteria; kingdom Bacillati; phylum Bacillota; class Bacilli; order Caryophanales; family Bacillaceae; genus Bacillus; species Bacillus sp. FJAT-45350. Next base: position 2,447,056 of record NZ_NISU01000001.1, read on the forward strand.
AACAGTTACAACGAATGCCAATGGCATCGCCCGGCTCGCTGGCCAGCGTAAAATTACTAGAAACAAAAATACAGTTAAAATTGGAACTAATGCTAATAAAGATAAAACCCCTACCCCCATGTTCAGTTTCCCCCTCATAGTAAGTTCATCTAATATATCCCAAAGACCAAATTTTCGAACTTTATTATTTTATAATCAGTCGAATAATCATATAATCATATCTTAAGGTCATCAGACGAGTTGTAAGTGCTTTCATTATATGAAAAGTTCATAAATTATTCAAGATTCTTTCGACAAATTGCAAAAATTCTATCACTTAAAATTTGACAACCATGATAATAACCTATTTTTCACCATATAACAGGATGATTTAAACAGAAAAAGGACTGACTATTGTTTTTATATGACAATAGTACAGTCCTTTAAATTTTTTACATACAGTATTTAGGTAGAAAAAAATCCTTATATGATTTTTTTCATTTTAACGATTAATTGTAATATCTTTAAGTAAATTCGTAATAACATGACCTGCCATCAATAAGCCTGAAACGGAAGGAACAAAAGCATTTGATGATGGTGGCATTTTTGCCTTTCGAATTGGCCCTTCTTCTGCCTTTTCTGGAACAATTTCTTTGCGAATATCTTCGCGAATTTTAATCGGTTGTTCATCAGAAAACACAACATTAATTCCCTTGTGAATTCTATCTTTTCGAAGCTTTGTACGAATTACCTTTGCAATTGGATCGTAGCTTGTCTTAGAAATATCAGCAATTCTTAGACGTGATGGGTCCATCTTATTTGCCACACCCATACTAGAGATAATTTGAATATCTCGTTTCAAACATTCCTTCATTAAGTGAATTTTATATGTAATCGTATCACTAGCATCTACTACAAAGTCTAAATTATAATCGAAAAATTGCTCATAAGTCTCTTCCGTATAGAACATTTTTAGTGCTACTACCTCACACTCTGGATTGATATCAGCAATTCTCTCCTTCATTACCTCAACCTTTTGGCGACCCACAGTTGAAAGTAGTGCATGAATTTGTCTGTTCACATTCGTTATATCAATATCGTCCTTATCGACTAAAATAAGGCGACCAACACCAGATCTAGCAAGCGCCTCTGCTGAAAATGAACCTACTCCACCTATACCTAACACGGCTACCGTACTGCCTTTTAATATACTTAAACCATCATGTCCAATGGCTAATTCGTTTCTTGAGAACTGATGTAACATGTAAATACCCCTTTCATGCCGTTTACTATAGCTATCTACTCGGAATTGAATATACCATATCAAAATTAAAAAAGGAAGTCAGTTACTTATTGACATTAGTATAAACAACATACGTCGGAGACATGTAGGATTTGAAGGTAATATATTCTTGGCGAAATATTGTCATTTAGGGGTTTAGAGACAATAGAATTGGATAGAACTATAATAAAATGACCTAATGTATGTGAATTTATGAGATAATAGAATTACCCACAATAGAAAGTTGGTATTATATATGAAAAATAAAAACAAATATCAAGTCGATCAAGAAGTATTAATTAAGTCTACTGGTGAGACTGTCACTATTAGTAAGTTCAGTTATGTAGCAAACATGAAACGCTATTCCTATACAGTAAAGGAAAATCCACAAACGTTTTACTTTGAAGAAGAAATCCAGCCTGTTACAAACGAATAACAATTAAATAAAAAAATAAAAGAAGTCTAAGTGGATAATAACTATCCCTTAGACTTCGATAAATGTAAAATTAATAAGAGTCCCAATTGTGCCGTCTCACCTTCGTTTTGAACCTGCTCTCGCAGGGTGGTGCTCTGCTCCATTCTTCATACGTCCTATGAAAGGCATGTATTCCAAACCGAGACTCAAGCTCCGAAAAAAAGGTGTTGGCTCAAAACGTACAGATTCCTACGTACACTTCAGGACTCTTAACTTGTTATATTTATAATATCATCTACGTTTACTTTTTTCAACTATAAAAGAGTATTAATTCTGAAAATTAAAATTGTTGTATCGCTTTTCATACTACTCCTTTCTGTGTTACATTACCGATAAATAAAGCTAATGAGGTGTTTATATGACTATAATAGCCACTCATCCTTGTGTTGAAATAAGACAAGAAATTGGTTGGACAGAAAAACGAGTCGTTGAGGATTGGTATGAACTGGAGCTATACCAGGATAAACTTAGCTATAAAAATAAAGAATTTTGTCTTTCAAAAGTTTTTGACCTTTCTTATCGTCGTACATCCAATTCAATTGGTTTTTTATATTTACATACCGACCATGGTGTTCATTCGTTATATATTAAATCTGAACCAGTTCAATTTATTGAATCATTTCGCCTTCTAAAGAAAGGCTATTAAGATAAATGTTAGACAGATACGATATTCTTGTTCAGTTTAACTATTTCTTCATCCCCAAAGATAGGAAAACAATTAGGAATAGTATCTTGAAAACCTTCTAATTCTACTTCAGATATAGTTATAACCCAAACCAATCTTTCTCCATTACAATAAACTTGTTCTATCTTATGATTAAACTGTTGAAGCTTTTCCTTTAACGGTTTTTCTTCATCTTTATTAGAAAATAAAAGTAATCTCGTCTCGTCAAAATTATTATTTTGTATTGGGGCTTGTAGCTTTACTAAATGACTACTTTTATTGTGAAAGTGAAAAACAAAATCCTCTATCATACTATTCGCCGTTGGCTTCTTTCCTGCACCAGGACCAGTAAAGCTCAAATTGTCGAACCACTCACTAACTACTTGAACAGCATTTGATACACTTTTTATATGTGAAAAACTATGATTCTTCGTTACAAATGCTGGTGCAACACTCCCTTTAATTGTTCCGTTAATCTTCTTGGCTTCCCCAATTAATTTAATCGTAAGCCCTAGTTCCTCTGCAATTGTCACTTTCCATTTTTCGATCTTTGTGATACCAGTGCGTCGTACATTGTATTCCTCAGGCCATTCGCCAAAACAGAGGCGGCTGAGTATTCGAATTTTGTACCAACTGTCAAATCCCTCGATATCATCTGTCGGGTCAGCCTCTGCAAAACCAAGCTCTTGTGCCTCAGTTAAAGCCTCCTCAAACCCTTTTCCCTTTTCATTCATTTCCGTTAGTATGTAATTTGTCGTTCCATTAAGAATTCCTAAAACTTTATGAATAGGGCTCGTAGCTAAATTAGCCTTTAGGGCATTAACAATTGGTATACCTCCAGCAACTGTTGCCTCATATCCTAAAAACGTATCATGTTCATTTGCTAATTCCTCTAATTCCTTCCCATGCTTTGCAACTAACTCTTTATTAGCAGTAATCACAGGAATACCTCTATTTAAAAAACTAGAAACATAGTCCTTTGCTGGTATCGTTCCTCCAATTGCTTCAAATACTAAATCATACTCTTCCTTAAAAAAATCTTCTTCATTATCTGTAAGGAGCGTCTTATCGATAGATAACTCTCTTTCCTTTTCACGATTACTTACTAAGATTTTAGTTATACTAATCTCTTGCTGTAATAAGCTTTCTAACGTCGAACGAGTTTCTTCTATTCTCTCATATACTCCAGTCCCAACTGTTCCAAATCCAATTAAACCTACTGATAACATTATTACTCCTCCTTGATGAACGTGTTTATAGTGTTTCTTGAAAAAAGAAAAAACCTTTCCAGATAAGGAAAGGTTTCTCACGCCTCACTTATCTCTCAGAACTAGATAGCTCTGCTGAAATTAGCACCTTTGTTTGATCCAAACAGGTTGCTGGGCGTCATCGGGTCAGTCCCTCAGCCTCTCTTGATAAGTTCTATATAATTTTTTTAAAACGTCATGTCTTGATGTAGATTATATGTTTTGAAAATTAGAAAGTCAATATTTTTTCAATTATGCGTTAACTTTTTTCTCTTCTTTCCTTGGAACAATTGATAAGTTTAATTCTTTTAATTGAGCTTCACTTACTTCACCTGGTGCATTCGTTAATAAGCAGCTAGCACTTGCTGTTTTAGGGAATGCAATTGTATCACGTAAGTTTGTTTTTCCCGCTAGTAACATAATTAGACGGTCTAAACCTAGTGCAATCCCACCATGTGGAGGTGTACCGTATTCAAATGCATCTAGAAGGAATCCAAATTGCTCTTTTGCCTCTTCAGGAGTAAATCCTAATGCAGAGAACATTTTTTCTTGTACATCACGTTGATAAATACGTTGTGAACCTCCACCAAGCTCATAACCATTAAGAACAAGGTCATATGCTTCTGCACGAACTTTACCTGGTTCTTTATCTAGTAAATCAAGGTCTTCTACTTTCGGACTTGTGAACGGATGGTGTAGTGCCACATAACGTTTTCCGTCTTCATCATATTCAACAAGTGGGAAGTCTACTACCCAAAGGAAGTTGAATTTGCTGTTATCGATAAGTCCTAGCTCTTTACCAAACTTCAAACGAAGAGCTCCAAGGCTATCCCATACAACTTGCTTCTTATCAGCTCCGAAGAATAATAAATCTCCTGGTTCGGCATTTAGCTCCTTGCGAATCGCAGCTGTCTCTTCTTCGTTAAAGAACTTCGCAATTGGCCCTTTTAGCTCGTCTTCTTCGACTTTTAACCAAGCTAAACCTTTTGCTCCATAAATAGCAACAAAGTCTGCTAACTCATCGATCTCTTTACGAGACATTTTCGTTGCAACACCTTTTACATTTAATCCTTTAACAATTCCGCCGTTTGCAACGGCACTAGTAAACACTTTAAAGTTACTATCTTTGACGATATCAGAGAGCTCCACAAGCTCCATGTCGAAACGAGTATCAGGCTTGTCTGAGCCATAACGGTTCATCGCATCATCGTACGTCAAACGTTGGAATGGAAGCTGTACATCTATACCTTTTGTTTCTTTTAAAACATTTACCATCATTTCTTCCATCATTGAAATTAAATCTTCTTTATCCATGAAAGAAGTTTCGATATCGACTTGAGTGAACTCAGGCTGACGGTCAGCACGTAAATCTTCATCACGGAAACAGCGTACAATTTGATAATAACGCTCAAAGCCTGAAACCATTAATAACTGCTTAAATAGTTGTGGTGATTGAGGCAATGCATAAAACTCTCCATGGTGTACACGACTTGGAACTAAATAATCACGTGCTCCTTCTGGTGTACTTTTTGTTAGCATTGGTGTTTCAATCTCTAGGAAACGATTGTTATCTAAGTAATCACGAATCATTTTTGTTGTTTTATGACGTAGCATAAAAGTTTCCTGCATGTCTGGACGGCGAAGATCTAAATAACGGTATCTTAAACGAATATCTTCCGAAGCATCCGTACCTTCTTCAATTTGGAATGGAAGAGCTTTCGAAGCATTTAAAATTGTAATTTTATTAACATGAACTTCTACCGTTCCTGTTGGAATCTTTTCATTAATTGTCTCATCGTCACGCTTTACAACTGTTCCTTCAACATCTAATACGTACTCACTACGAACACGGTCAGCGATTTTCAATGCCTCTTCAGAAATTTCAGGACTGAATACAACCTGTACAATTCCTGAACGATCACGAAGGTCAATGAAAATTACTTGACCTAAGTCACGACGTGTTCGTACCCATCCTTTTAACTGAACCTTTTCCCCAATTGTTTGTTCCGTAATTTCTCCACAGTTATGAGTTCTTCCTATCATTTTACTTACTCCTCCTCGGCTTTTTCTTTCATATAGTTAGCAAATTGGTCAAGGGATACTTCTTCTTTGTCTCCCGTTCCCATTGATTTCACATTAATTTTATTTGCAGCTAATTCATCGTCTCCAATGACCGCTGTGTACTTTGCTTTTAAACGGTCTGCAGCTTTGAACTGACCTTTAACTTTTCTATCTAAGTAATCCTTTTCCGCCGTTAAACCAGCTTGACGAAGCTCAAATAGTAAACTAGCAGCTCGGTCCTTTGCACTTTCACCCATTGCAACAATATAACAATCGATACTTTGTTCTACTGGAATTTCAACATTCTGTGCTTTTAATGCCATTAGCAATCGTTCAATACTTAATGCAAAGCCGATTCCTGGTGTCTCTGGTCCACCTAGCTCTTCAGCAAGACCATTATAACGACCACCACCACTTAAGGTTGTAATCGCTCCAAAGCCTTCTCCTTCAATCATAATTTCAAAGGCAGTATTATTGTAATAATCTAGTCCCCGTACAAGAGTCGCATCAACTTCAAAAGAAATATTCATATCCGTTAAATACTTTTGTACTTTAGAGAAAAATGCTTTTGAATCTTCATTTAAGTAGTTTAAGATGGAAGGAGCTGTACCCATTAATTCATGGTCTCTGTCCTTTTTACAATCTAATATCCGAAGTGGATTCTTTTCTAATCGACTTTGACAATCAGAGCAGAACTCACCAATTCTTGGCTTAAAGTGGTCAATTAATGCATTACGATGAGCTTGTCTACTTTCATCATCACCTAAGCTATTAATCACAAGCTTTAAATTACTTAAACCTAATTCACGATAAAACTCCATCGCCAGTGCAATAACCTCTGCATCAATAGCAGGGTCGTTACTTCCTAATGCTTCAATTCCAAATTGAACAAATTGACGCATACGTCCTGATTGTGGGCGCTCATAGCGGAACATAGGACCAATATAGTAGAGTTTTATTGGCTGACTTGGAGAACCAAATAGCTTATTCTCTACATACGAACGAACAGTAGAAGCTGTACCTTCTGGACGCAATGTTAAGCTTCTATCTCCTCTATCCGTGAATGTATACATTTCTTTTTGAACAATATCTGTCGTATCCCCAACTCCTCGTTGGAACACTTCTGTATGCTCAAATATTGGCGTACGAATTTCACTGTAATTGTATCGTTTGCACAAATCTCGCGCTTTTCTTTCTATGTATTGCCATAACTCTACATCCCCAGGTAAAATATCTTGTGTTCCCCGTGGTATTTGAATCTTCATCTGTTAACTCCCTTTCGTCAAAGTGCAATTACGAATTGCGAATTATGAATTATGAATTATGAATTACGAATTTAAAACAGGTATCTTCTAATTGCCATTTGCAATTCGCAATAGCAATTAATCATTGTTTTTAAATACAAAAAAACTCCCACCCCTGATCATAGTCAGGGACGAGAGTTATACCCGTGGTGCCACCCTAATTGAAGCTATCAATAGCTTCCTCTTTCAAGTAGTTAACGCCTACTACGCTTCTTCCTACTGAGCATGACTGCATTTCAGAAAAAGACCTACAGGGTGTTCATTCATTAAGTGCAATGTAGAAATGCTTACAGCCAAGGCATTTCCTCTCTAAACATGCGTTTCCTTAATTACTATTCCCTATCAAACGGTTTTACTTTTCATCATTTGTTTTCTATCATACGAATCTTCAATCATACTGTCAATATATTTCGATAAAATATAACAGTCGTAACGCACTTTGATAAAAAATTAATTTCTACCTAACTTTTGCTTCAATTGCTTTACTTCACGTAAAGATAAACCAAATTCATCAGCCATTTCTAAGCTTGTCTTTTGATTTTCTTGCTCAATAAATTCATGAAAATTCACGTGGAATAATTGATGGGATTGACTACCAACTGCCTGCTGTCTAAAACCGGATCGCATGTCTCTCTTCCTTTCTTAATCACATTACGATCTAGCTTACCCAAATTTATAAGATTTCTTTCAAATGTTAAAAAAATGTCTGATAATTTATACACTACTCTACTCAGAAATGTCTTTTATTATTTACTCTCCACAATCAACGACACAGGTCCATGATTTACAAGTGAAACATCCATCATTGCACCAAATTTTCCTGTTTCTACGGTAATTCCTTGCTCACGTAGGAGAGTATTAAACTGGTCATAAAGCTTTTCTGCTTGTTCAGGCTTGGCAGCTGACATAAAGTTCGGCCTTCTCCCTTTTCGACAGTCGCCATATAGAGTAAATTGTGAAACAGATAGTATTTCTCCCTCAACATCAAGAAGAGAGTGATTCATTTTCCCATCCTCATCCTCAAAAATACGAAGATTGATAACTTTATCTGCCACATACTTAATATGCTCAATTGTATCCTCATGAGTAATACCAACCAGTAACATTAACCCATGATTTATTTTACCAACAACATCGTTTCCTACAGTAACCGATGCCTGCTTAACCCTCTGTAAAACAACCCGCACAAAAAACACCTCTTAATTGCTAATTGCTAATTGCTAATTGCTAATTGCTAATTGCTAATTGCTAATTGCTAATTGCTAATTGCTAATTGCTAATTGCTAATTGCTAATTTTTTGGCTGTAAACAGCCAAAAAATTAGCAAGCGCTCGTTCTAGCAAAGCTAGAACATCTTTTCAATTCGCAATTTGCAATTCTGAATTCAATTGACCATTAACCATTAAACAATTCATAAAAATTCATAACTCATAACCCATAATTCATAATTAATCAATGAGTAATCCTTCTTACCGAATATATATCTGAAAGCTGCTTAATCCGCTCTACCACTTTATGAAGGTGGTCGATATTATGAATAGAAATTGTCATATGAATTGATGCTACCTTGTTTCTATGGTCTGAACGACCTGATACTGCATTAATATTTGTTTTTGACTCTGTTACTGCCTGAAGTACTTCATTTAATAAACCTCTTCGGTCAAAGGCAGTTATTTCGATATCCACGTTGTAGCTCTTACTAACTAAATGATCCCCTTCCCACTCTACAGGTAGAAGACGGTCTTTTGCTTCATCCGTTTGAAGGTTTGGACAATCGGCACGATGGACAGAAACTCCTCGCCCTTTTGTAATATATCCTGCGATCTCGTCACCTGGAACTGGATTACAGCATCGAGATAGGCGAATTAGCAGATTGTCGACACCTTTCACTCTCACACCTGTACTCGTTCTCTTTTTAGGCGCGATTGCTTGGATTTCTGCAACAGCTTGAGCTAGTGATTTATTTTCTTGTTCTGACTCATTTTGCTTTCTAAACTTTTCAGTTAATCGTGTAGCAAGCTGTTTTGCACTAATTCCGCTATAACCTACAGCTGCATACATATCTTCTTCACCAGCAAAACTGAATTTGTGTGCAACCTCATCAACATTGTCTGGTGTAATAATTTCTTTCGGATCGAAGCCTAGTGCCTTTACTTCCTTTTCAACTGCTTCTCTTCCTTTTTCAACGTTTTCTTCTCGACGCTCTTTTTTAAACCATTGTCTGATTTTATTTTTTGCATGAGAACTTTGCGTAATTTTTAACCAATCTTGACTCGGACCATATGAATGCTTAGATGTTAATACCTCAATGATATCACCAGTGTTCAACTGATGATCGAGAGGAACCATCTTTCCATTTACCTTTGCCCCAATACATCTATTCCCAATTTCAGAGTGAATTCGATAAGCGAAATCTAAAGGTACTGATCCTCTAGGTAACTCAATTACATCTCCTTTTGGAGTAAAAACGAATACCATGTCAGAGAATAAATCAATTTTTAATGATTCCATAAACTCTTGAGCATCGTTAGCATCATTTTGCCATTCAATTATTTCTCGGAACCAAGTAAGCTTGTCTTCTAATGACTTCTTATCATTAGCAACTTCTTTTCCCTCTTTATATGCCCAATGAGCTGCAACCCCGTATTCTGCAATTCTATGCATTTCTTCTGAACGAATTTGCACTTCAAGAGGATCACCATTTGGACCAATAACCGTTGTATGAAGGGATTGGTACATATTGGCTTTTGGCATAGCAATATAATCCTTGAAACGACCTGGCATTGGCTTCCAGCAGGTATGGATTACACCTAAAACTGCATAGCAATCCTTAATGTTCTTCACAATAATTCGAACAGCGAGTAAATCATAGATCTCGTTAAATTGCTTATTTTGTAAAGCCATTTTTCTATAAATACTGTATATATGCTTTGGGCGTCCTGAAATATCAGCATTTACAAGGATATCGGATAAGTTATTTTGTATTTTTGAAATAACTTCATGAATGTATTGCTCTCGTTCTGTTCGCTTGCGTTTCATTAAATTAACAATTCGATAGTATTGTTGAGGATCTAAATAGCGTAGAGCAGTATCCTCAAGCTCCCATTTAATTGTTGATATCCCTAGTCGGTGAGCAAGCGGTGCAAAAATTTCTAATGTTTCATTTGAAATTCTACGTTGCTTTTCTGGAGGTAAATGCTTTAACGTTCTCATATTGTGGAGGCGATCAGCTAACTTAATTAAAATCACTCGAATATCTTTCGCCATTGCGACAAACATTTTACGATGATTCTCTGCCTGTTGTTCTTCTTTTGATTTGTATTTAATCTTACCTAGCTTTGTTACACCATCAACTAGCATCGCAACTTCTGCATTAAAGGCATCACTAATCTCCTCTAATGTAATGTCAGTATCCTCTACGACATCATGTAGAAAAGCAGCTGCAATAGTATCTGGATCCATCTCAAGCTCGACTAAAATTCCTGCTACTTGAATTGGATGCAATATATACGGTTCACCGGATTTGCGATATTGTTCGCTATGAGCCTCTTCTGCAAAATTGTACGCTTTGTCCAAAAAGGCTAAATCCTTGTCAGAAAGATATTTACTTGCTTTTTCTAACACTTGCTCAACTGTCATGGAATCACCTTTTATACTTTCTAATCAGGTACATACTACCCTTTTATATTAGATTTATCTATATTTTTTTACTCATTATAAACATGAGAAGCTTGTACAATATCAACTAACGGAAATACTATGATGTACATAGTTTTACACAAACTCATTAAGATATTTCTTTCTATTATCGTTAAGTTTGGCATCGATGTAAAGGGAATAGGCAGAAAATGTCGATAAAAACAAGTGAAAGGGCTTTCATAGAATAATTATCATTTATCTTTTCCTTTTAAAAGGCTCCCAACCAAATTTTGGACCTCTTTCTTTACCTTATAAAAGAAGGACACTGAAAAAAGATACGATATCCTTTTTCAGTGCCCTCTATCAACTACTCGTACACTTTAGTATTTCATTAATGAAAAAATGTCATGGCCTTTCAGACGTTCACGACCATCTAAATACGTTAACTCGATTAAAAAGGCAATACCGACTACCTCTCCACCTAATTCTTCAACCATCTTTATCGTTGCTTCAATTGTTCCACCCGTTGCAAGTAAATCATCAGCAATAACAACACGCTGGCCTTTTTGAATTGCATCACGATGCATTGTTAAGCTGTCTTTTCCGTATTCTAAGCCGTAATCAACACTTAATACTTCACGAGGTAACTTTCCTGCTTTACGAACAGGAATAAAGCCCTTTTCTAATGAATAAGCAATTGGACAACCAATTACGAATCCACGCGCTTCAGGTCCAACGATTAAATCAGCATTTTTGCTTTTCGCATATTGTGCCATTTCGTCAATAGCAGCCTTATATACCTTACCATCTTGCATAAGTGTTGAGATATCCTTAAAGAGAATTCCTTCTTTTGGATAGTCCTCAACAATTGTAATATGATTTTTAAAATCCATTAGTTCACGTCTCCTTGATTTTTTCCTTTGTTAACACTCGCTCAAACCATTGCTGAAGTTGCTGGTAGGATGAGTATACAAATTCATTTTCTAAGTTAGATTGCTCTGATTTTCTACGATATGTTTTTGAGTCAACTAAATCTTTTTTCTCAGGCTTTTCATTTAGAGTGATTAATCCATTCTCTATTCTAACAAAATCTAATTCAAAAAACACCTTCGTCATAAAATCGACCGTATTTTTGGACCATCCTTTATGTTTTGCCAATTGATGTCCAAATTGGTCTATATTAAAGCTCCCTTTCTTCTTTAAGAACCCATAATACCATTTAAAATTCTCCCTTGTAGGCGCTGTTGAAAAGAAATGTGATTCATTTTGATAAAAAACAGTATATATACGCTCAGGCTTTCTATCATACTCTAGTAAAGACTCTAAACCGCTTGCAGCATCTGGGAGATCTAATAATACCAAATAACGGTCTTCTATGTCTAAATTAGGATATCCTTCATCACCATTAATAATAAGAATCTCATCTTTATATACTTGAAGCATTAGCTGGTCAATCGATTCTTCATGAAAAGCAATAATAACTCTCTTTTCTTTTGGAAGTAGCTCAAGTCGCTCATGTATCCTTTGAACATTTCTCCAATCAAATAGCTGCCACTCATCGACACCCACATCTTCAATCATTAGCTGTGGCTTACAATGTCCATTCCATTCATTGATTGATAGTTTACCAATTGCTGACACTTTAGCAATTGAAGTCACTTCTTCAAACAAATATCCTAAGTGAAATCCAATTCCATCTAATAATGAACCATCCTGTTCAAATGCCACCTTTAAATGATTTTCATCGCTACCGATTCTTCTTATTTGATTTAGTCCAACCTTTTCAATTAGAACCTTAGGTGTTGGGTTACTTACTCCAAACGGTGCTAGCTTGCCCATTTGTTCAATAACATCAATTGATACCTCTTCGATTGGTGTCACTAAATCGACCTTTTGAATCGGAATAAAGTCTTCTTCTGTTAACTTCTCATCTGCTTGGCGATTTAATCTTATACGTAGCTCTTCGATATGTTCGAGCTTCATCGTAAGGCCTGCAGCCATTGGATGTCCTCCAAAATGAGGCAGAATATCCCTACTTTCCGAAAGGTTCTCAAACATATCAAAGCCTTCAATACTTCTAGCAGAGCCTTTAGCTAATCCTTTTTCACTGTCAATGCTCATAACGATTGTTGGTCGATAATATCTCTCAACAAGCCTTGAAGCAACAATTCCGATAACACCAGCATTCCATCCTTCTTTTGCAATTATTAACACATTGTTCTTGTCAGGTGGATAATACTCTTCTACTTCTTGGATTGCTTCTTCAGCCATTTTATTTACTAGACCTTGACGGCTCTTATTTAAGTCGTCAATAAGAGCCGCTATTTCTTCTGCTTCCTCTATACTCTCTGTTGTCAGTAACTCTACAGCTGGATCAGCAGAATCTAAACGACCCGCTGCATTAATACGTGGTCCGATTGCAAAGCCCACATGCTCTTCATTCAGTTGACCATCAATTCCGCAAATCTTTTTCAAAGCACGTATACCTGGCTTAGTTGAAAGATGCAAAGCTTGTACCCCTTTTTTTGCAAATAAGCGATTTTCATCAACTAATGGAACAAGGTCAGCAATTGTACCGATTGCCACAATGTCTAGTAATTCTTCAGGTGGCTTCCCTAATAAAGCATGAGCTAATTTAAAAGCCACTCCAACACCAGCTAGTCCTTTGAATGGGTATGGACAATTAGGCTTTTTCGGATTCACAATCGCATACGCATCTGGCAGAACGGGAGGTGCCTCATGGTGATCAGTTACGATAAAATCTAGCCCAATTTCTTTTGCCACTGACGCTTCGTGCACAGCAGAAATACCCGTATCAACAGTGACAACAAGATTGAAGCCTTCTTCCTTTGCCCACCTTAATGCTGGTTCGTTCGGTCCATACCCCTCCGTAAATCGATTAGGAATATAATATTGAAAATCAGCTCCAAGTTGTTTCATTGTATAAATTAAAACAGACGTGCTACTAACTCCATCTGCATCGTAATCACCAAAAATTAAAATTTTCTCTTGAGTAGCAATACTTTGTTCTATACGTTCTACAGCTTCCTTCATTCCATCAAGTAAAAATGGATCATGATAGCCTGTTTTTTCAATTTCTAAAAATGTTCTCGCTTCTTCTATTGAATTAATACCACGATTTAGTAACAACTTAGCTACAAGTGGCGACAATTGTAATCCTTCTGTTAATTCAACAACCTTTTCTTCATTCGATTGCTGAACTCTCCATCTAGCTTTTGGTTTTAGCATAATAAAAACACCCCTGACCAATCTATTATACTAAAGGCCAACGGGGTGAGCAAAGGTCGATTTTTACCTTTTTTTCTTTATTCTTTTGGTTTTGTTTCTTCTTTGTTATTTGTATCTATCGGTGCTTTTGTTTGACTAGCTAAAGACTTATCAGTTTTATTGTTATCATCTAAGTTAGAATGAGCCTTTTTATCTGCTGACCCCTTCTTCAAACGCTTAATCTCCTGTTGAAGCTGGTAGACCTTCACCATTCCTACAGCACCAACAATTATTCCACCCATTAATACTGAACCTAAAATAACTAAAATTAATGGCCAGTCAGAAACGCCAAACATATAGTTGACACGAACAGGCTCAACATTAATAACGGCAAAAATAGCGATAACTAAAGCTACTACTATTCCAAGAATCAATCCCCATTGTCCTCTCATCGCCAGTTCCTCCTCTTATCCCATCTAAATTTTTTATTCCCTTTTTTTCTCTAAGTAAGGATTAATATGTACACGAACATCCTGTACTAAATTTTCTTCCAATAGCTTTTCCTTTACACGTTTTCCTATTGAATGACCTTCTTGTACAGTTATCATTGGATCGACAGCTACTTTTATATCGATAATAACATAATGCCCATGCTCACGTGCTAAAAACTCATCGACATTGTATACACCTTCAACTGAAGCTGCTACTTTCTTCATCTCAATTGTGTCCTCTTCATGCATCACATGGTCAAGAGTATTATGGATAGAATCTTTTCCAAGCTTATAAGCCATTTTCATAATTAAGACTGCAACAAAAAGTCCAGCAACAGGATCTGCATAGACAAGCCATGGTATTCCGATACTACCACCAATTACTGCTCCACCAATACCTAAAAGAGCTGCAAAAGAAGAAAAAACATCAGATCGATGATGCCAAGCATCTGTCATTAACGCATCACTTTTATACCTTTTACCCAAATTGTACTTATAACGAAACATTAATTCTTTCACAATCATCGAAAAAATTACTGCATAAATAGCAATAACCTTTGGAACTAAAATAGGTTCAAAAAAAGATTTAAAGGCGTTGAGAGCAATCTCAAAACCAACAACAAATAAAATGACTGCTACAATAATTGCCGTTACATTCTCTGCCTTTCCGTGACCATAAGGGTGATCCTCATCTGGTGGCATTTTTGCTGCCCGTACACCGATTAACACGGCAACTGATCCTACAACATCAGAAGCAGAGTGAACCGCATCAGCTATAAGAGCTCTACTATTAGACATAAAGCCTATGACACCTTTGATAATAGCTAAAATAATATTACCTATAATTCCAACCCATGCACCAAAACGAACTTTACGATAGCGTATTTCTTTTTCGTCTAATTCAACCAATAGTCCTCAGCCCCATTTCATTAAATTTGAAATGTTAACCACTAACACCTTTACTACTTTATATTACCCGAGCCATATTGGAATATTCTCGTTATTATATGTATTGGTCTTAAGAACAAAACCGCAAAAGCGGTATTTGTTTGATGCAATGTGCGGAGCCATTACTGTGTGTTAAGCGTGTAGTGTGCGCAGCTATTGCTCTTCTTTGGTTATCCACATAAATGTATTTTATAGTTTCTAAACCACAAAAGAAAAACAGCTCCTCTAATCTATTCTAGAGGAGCTGTTTCATATTATGCCTCTCCCTCAGCTTGAGGTTGAGCATTAAATTTCTTTTTTTCAAGCTGTTTCGATTTCCACACAAGCCAAAGCTGAGAAGCTAAGAACAAGGAAGAATACGTACCAGCTATTAAACCAAGTAGCAATGCAAAGGCAAATGGACGAATAGCTTCTCCACCGAATACCATAATTGCTGCCGCAGCAAACACTACTGTAAGAACCGTATTAATTGAGCGAGCTAAAGTTTGTACTAAACTTCTATTTACAATTTCTGCCAAATCATTAAAATCCTTAACCCTCTTAGACAATTTTACATTTTCCCTAATTCGGTCAAAGGTTACAATCGTGTCATTTATCGAATAACCGACTATCGTTAGGACCGCTGCAATAAATGGAACATTAACCTCCATTTGAACAATACTAAAGACCGTAATGATAAAGAACGCATCGTGAAGTAATGCAACAATTGCCGCAACACCATATAAAAATTCAAAACGAATCGTTACATAAATGATAATCCCCACTGAAGCAATCGCAACTGAAATTAATGCGTTACGCGCAAGCTCTGTCCCGACTGTAGGTGATACAGTACTTATATTTGGTTCAGCACCATATTTTTCAACGAAATAACTTTGTATCTCAGAGATTTGGTCAGGACTTAACACACCGATAAAGCGAGCATAACCTAATTGACTTTGGTCTCCTGCTAATGTTATGTCATCAGGTGTATACCCCTCACCAATTGCTGAAAAATCTTCTATGACCTGTTCTGTCGTTAATGGCTCAGGTGACATAACTTCCACCCTAGAACCACTTTCAAAGTCAATTCCTAGATTCAAACCGACTGTAGATAACAAAATAATACCTAAAAGAGTGAAAATAGCAGAGAACATGAAAAACTTTTTACGATGCTTAACAAAGTCTATGTTCTTATTTTTAAAATTAAAGCTCATCTATTTCACTCTCCTTTACACCAAATACACGAGGCTTCTTATTAAAGATACGACTGTTCACCCATAAGCCTAATAGTAACCTTGAGCCATAAACCGCCGTTAAGAAGCTTGTTAAAATACTGACAATAAGCATTACCGCAAACCCTTGTACTGAGCTCGTCCCATAATAGAATAGTACACTTGCAGCAAGTATCGTTGTAATATTCGCATCTAAAATCGTTGAAAGGGAACGACGACTACCCGCTTTAAATGCTGACATAATTGATTTACCTGAACGGATTTCTTCTTTCACACGCTCATAAGTAATAATATTCGCATCCACTGCCATACCAACCCCTAAAATAAGGGCAGCAATACCCGGTAGTGTTAATACTGCATTCATCCAATTAAATACGACTAATACAATATAAATGTACGCTGATAGGGTGATAACTGCAATGACACCCATGAATCGGTAGTAAAATAGCATGTAAAGGAAAATTAAAGCTACTCCAATAAAACCAGCGTATACAGTTTTCTCCATAGCCTGCTCACCTAAAGCAGCCCCTACAGAGTTCGAATACATTTCTTCAAGCTGTACAGGTAGTGCACCAGCATTTAATACTTCAGCTAGGAACCTAGTTTCCTCTACAGTAAAGTTTCCTTCAATAACAACATTACGTGTATTTAGCGTTTCTCTTACACGTGGTGCTGATAGAAACTTAGGATTTTCCTTCATCATTTCTTCTCTAAAGGAATCTCCCTCTTCATAGTCAAGCCAGATAACAAGAAGGTTGTCACCTTCTCCACGTTGAGAGATATCCCTCGTAACATCTGCAAATTGACGCGCATCCTTTAACGTTAAAGCAACAAGTGGATTATTGTACTCATCAAATGAAGAACGTTGTCCACCTTCTTGTAAATCCGCACCATCTAACATTAAGTTATCATCAACATCACGGAACGATAAATTAGCTTCTGTAGCTAACAGGTCACGAGCCGTTTGTTGGTCTTCAACACCAGCTAACTGTACTCTAATTCGGTCTGTTCCCTCGATTGATATGTAAGGCTCCGATACACCTAATACGTTTACACGCTGGTTTAATGCACTTACTGTTGCATTTAAGACTTCATTATCAATAACGTCTCCTTCTTCAGCGGGTTTTACTTCATACAGTATCTCAAACCCACCCTGAAGGTCTAATCCTAGCTTTATTTCCTTTGCTACACCCATAGCAGTTTGTCCAATTAACGCTGCTAATAGAATGACGATTAGGAAAAAAGCAAATAAACGACCTTTTTTCACCATGACTTTCTTATTCCTCCTTAACCGTGCCTATGCTTGTCCACAATATTTCAATTATAGCGATTAATGTTTTTTCCTGTCAATTTACATTTGAACTTTCGGAAGATTCATTTAATATCGTTTGCCAATTCTTCTAAGGAATTTTCCTCATTCGAGAACCAATCACCCGCCGTATAAGCAGCAATAGTTAGCCAGTTCATATAATCACTTACTCGTAATGTCAAGATAACACTTACAAATTCATGAATATGAATAAATTCCTTCTTCTTTCGCAATTTATAGAGAACGCAATCCCACACCTGATTACAGTCTGTTTTATCGTAGCCTAGCATTTGAAATTCATCTACTTTACTAGCTAAAGCAGGATATACATCTTCACGCCATACTTCAAATTGCTGCTTCCCCGTCATTAAATATCTCTCCTCTCAATCACTCTATTATAAACTTCAAAGGCGGAAACTTCCACAGGTGACTTTTGTATGAATGTAAACTCCACGGAATCTTCATAAAAACGGCTTCTTCAATCCACATATAAGTAAAAAAATACCTCAATGATGGTAGCTGTGTGGAAAACAATCCCATGATAGCATCAAAAAAAGCAGGGAAAAAGAGAAATGACTCTTTTCCCCTGCTTTTTACATTTCGCGCTTTCCAACAAGTGAAGCAAAATAGAAACCAACGATAAAAGTTAAAATACTAATCACTAATAATAAGATATTACTTTCAATTCCTGGGAAGATAACAAATACTGAACCGATAACCATTCCAATAATTAAAGCATACGTAAACACTGGCATTGTACTTAGTAACACGCGAATGATTTTACTACTAACAATGAAACCTACCATAATCCCCATTCCTACTACTAAGATAATTGGTATGTTAATAGTAGCTAACGCATTAATAACGGTGGCATATGCACCAAGTAATAGAAGAACAAAAGAACCACTAATCCCTGGCAGAAGCATTGCCATACTAGCTGCCCAGCCAGAAAGGAATAATGTAATACCAGTAGTAGCGTTAATTGATTCAATTAGTGGTGGCTCAACTCCATCACGTAATAAACCTGTAGAAGCTATTGCAATAATTGCGATTACTAACACTACATAATGTGTTGCTTTAAAGTTAGTTTTATAGTCTATCTTTCTAAATAAATAGGGTAATATACCTGCTATAAGTCCGAGAAAAAAGAAATAAGTCGGTTGTGGATAATATTCTAATAGCCATTTAATAACATGACTTAAAAGAAAAATGGCAAGAACAGCACCAATCCCTAATGGAATTAAAAATCCAAGATGTTTCTTCCAGTCACGGCTAAAAAAGCCACTAATTGCTTCTATTAAACGATCATAAATTCCGAGAATAACTCCAATCGTTCCTCCACTGACACCAGGAACTAAATCACTTGCACCAATCATCATTCCTCGAAATATATTTTTCCATTCAAACATAGTCGGTCTCCTTTTGATTTTTGTTTTAATTGACTATATATACTTGTTATTGGTATCTATGGATTTCTAGCAATCGCTCCTCATACTGCGTGTACGTTCTGAGAAACCCACTCATAGCTTATCATAATCGAATAAAGTAAATACGCTTTTTTCGATTATGATAAAACAACTTGTCATGCTTGACCCCCTACTAAGCATATAAATAATTGTGGAAAATATCCATTATTTTTTTAGAAAGTAGGGGCGTCCATGTCAAAACAAACCTTTCTTAAAGGTACTTTAATTCTTATCATCGCAGGACTCATAACGCGCTTCCTTGGATTTGTAAATAAAATTGTTGTTGCACGTATTATGGGAGCTGAGGGTGTTGGCCTCTACACGATGGCAGTTCCTACCTTATTGCTAGTTATCGCTATTACACAACTTGGGTTACCAGTTGCAATATCAAAACTAGTTGCTGAAGCAGAAGCCGTTTCTGATCGAAGAAAGATTAAGCGAATACTTATTGTCTCTCTAACTATTACAGGAATACTTAGCCTGATCTTCACAGTTGGTATGATTGCCTTTGCCCCTTTCATTGCTTCTACCTTGTTAACAGATGAAAGAGCGTATTATCCTCTAATAGCAATTGCACCAATCGTTCCCATTGTAGCATTATCATCTGTTTTAAGGGGTTATTTCCAAGGTCGTCAAAACATGAAACCTACAGCATTTTCACAAGTCATCGAACAAGTAGTTCGAATAACACTCGTTGCTGTTCTAACAAGTGCATTCCTACCATATGGTGTGGAATATGCTGCAGCAGGAGCAATGATTTCAGTAGTTATTGGTGAACTTGCTTCACTTATTTACATGGTCTTTATGTTCAAAACAAAAAAACGAATTAAAATTCGACGTGGGTTTGGTAGCTACTTGAAGAACGGAAAGAAAACGTTCAGTGAATTAATGTCAATTGCATTACCAACAACAGGGAGTCGTATGATTGGTTCCATCGCCTTCTTCTTTGAACCAATTGTTGTCGCACAAAGCTTAGCAATAGCTGGTGTTGCAACAGCTGTCGCCACTCGTCAATATGGTGAACTTGCTGGGTTAGCTATCCCACTATTAATGTTACCGACTTTCATTACGTATTCATTATCCGTTTCACTAGTCCCTGCCATTAGTGAAGCATCAGCACAAAAACAATATAGCCTTATTCATCATCGACTCGGTCAGGCTCTAAGAATCGCCTTAATATCTGGTGGTATCTCAGTAGTCATTCTTTATGTATTTGCTATACCAATCATGAATTTGATGTATAACGAACCAACTGTAGCAACCTACTTGAAAGTCATGGCACCTTTTAGTATTTTCTTATACTTCCAAGGTCCACTTCAGGCGACACTACAAGCATTGAACTTAGCGAAAGCAGCCATGATGAATAGCTTATTTGGAGCAGTTGTCAAAATTGCTGTTATCTTTGTATTAGCTTCTAGACCTGAACTAGGAATTATGGGAGCAGCATTAGCCATTGTAATTGGTTTTGTTCTCGTGACATTACTACATTTTGCAACGATTGTAAAAACAATTAGCTTTACACTTCATGTAAAGGACTTAGTAAAAGCATTATCAGTTATGGCTATTACTGCTGTCGTTGGTTATATTCTTTACGAATTTGCCTTCCTAAACATGAGCCTGTTATTCAAAACATTACTATCAATTAGTATAGTTACAATCCTATATAGTGTACTACTCATACTATTTTCTCTCATAAAGAAAGACGAAATGCAACGTGTTCCATTTATAGGAAACTACTTAGCTAATTTTGTTAGATAAGGGAATTAACACTATACGTTTTTTACAAGCTATGTAGGATGCCCTATCAATCTAGGGCACTGAAAAAGTACCAAATAGATGATTCAAAAGAAGCGGTAACGGCCCGCACGTTGCGCGTCTGCTGCGAGAAACCACTCGTTGCAAGCTTTTTTAAAGAGGCAACGGCTACATGCATTACTTTAAGGAGACTGAAAAAGTGAAAATCACACTTTTCCAGTCCCCTCTATAATCAGGCATCCCTTCTGTCGTTATATTACCAGAAGAACGCGCTACCTAAAGCAAAACCACCAATAGCCGCTAGAGCTACTGGTACACCAAATCCACCACCAAATCCACCGTAACCTGCTCCGTACCCATGGTGGCCATATCCAGCTCCATAAGCACCATGTCCATAACCATGACCGTGTCCGTGACCGAAACCACCATAGCCTACACCAGGTCCAAAGCCAGGTCCAAAAGATCCGTAACCATAGCCACCAAACTCCCTACGATGACTATTTGTTTCAAGGTAAACGTATTGCTGGTCAACATTTACTATTTTACCGTAGTGTTCAACACCACTTTTTTCTCGTATTTTTACTACCTGCCCTACGTGACGTTGACATAAATCAAAATATTGATTCAAAGGAAAACCCCCTTTCTTATACATAATCATCCTATTACTGTATAAGAAGGATTGACTGTACACTTGTCACGAAGAACAAAAATAAAAGCTAGTGCCTACTCCTCATCCTTAATATCAACAAAAAAAGTATTGTTGTCATGATAAGCACAATATGAAATTTTCTTAACGTCACGATAGCCAAGCTTTCTTAATTCCTGGCGTAACCAAAGCTCTGTTTGATTTATTTTTTCTAAATGTTCTTTTTGTATATGTCCGTCTAAAATAAGGGGCATTGGAAGTTCCTTTTTACTACCATCCTTATTCTTTTCAATAACGGATAATTCTCCAGATGGTTCAAGAATAGCAAATTCAACATCTGAAACTTTACTAATTTTATTTTGACGTAATTGAATTAATAAATCGTCGAAATTATAACGCTGTTTACGCATTTCATGTTCATCAATTTTACCTTGACTAATTATCACAGAGGGCTTGCCATCAACTAATTTACGTAGCTTTTCACTCTTTAACGATACGAAGGCAAGACAGATTTGAATAACTGATAATACAACGATTGGAACAATTGTATGTAACATTGGGATACGAGTATCTTCAATTGAAACAACGGCTAACTCAGCTATCATAATCGATACAACAAAGTCTAACACTGTAAGTTCTCCAATCTCTCGCTTACCCATAAAGCGAAGAACAAAAAGAATGATGAAATAAATTAAGATTGTCCGTAATATAATCGTCGAATACTCCATCTTTTTCTTCGCCCCCTATTTATTACCTATAACTGTACACTTATCATCAATTACTAGTATGACCTAGATAAGAACATTCATTAATTGAAGCATTTGGTAACAAACAGAAAAATGCCCCGAAGCTAATAGCTTTGGGACAGTGATAATATTAATGAAAATGTATTAAGTATCGAAAATATAAATAAACCGTAGAAATGATAAAAGAAACAATAGCAACCGGAAACCCTATCTTTAAGAACTCAAGATAACTGAATCCCTGCTTAGCTTTCATCGCTAACCCTGCGACTATCACATTTGCAGTTGCTCCAATTAATGTTCCATTACCTCCTAAGCATGCACCTAATGCTAGCGCCCACCATAGAGGGTCCAAGTTTGTCATACCATAATTTTGAAACTCTAGAATAACAGGTATCATCGCAGCAACAAATGGGATGTTATCAACAAAACCTGATAACAAACCTGCCCCCCATAAAATAAATATAGCTGTTTTTGGCAAGTCACCGTCAGTATAATAAATAATCGATTTCGCTATTTCATCAATTAAGCCTACCTCTTTTAAACCACCAACAAGCATAAACAGTCCAACAAAGAAGAACAACGTGACCCACTCCACAGAACGAAATACTTCCTCCACATCCTGTTGGTCATGAGTAAGTAACATTAAAAGCAAAGCACCTGCAATTGCAATACTTGTTATTTCTACATTTAAAATAGGTTGAATAATGAAACCAAACGTTGTTAGCACTAAAACTGTTAGTGATTTTAAGAGAAGATTTTTATTCTTTAAATATGATTTTGGGTCTAACGCAAAAAGCTTATCCTGGTCTTCCTTTGTTACCTTTAAGGAATTTCGATAATAATACAGTAATCCTACCATTACAACAATAAATACAATTAAAACGGGCGGACCTAGATTAATTAAAAAATCATTAAATGTTAAATGATCAACTGCTTGCCCAATCATTAGGTTAGGTGGGTCACCAATTAATGTGGCAGTCCCACCTATGTTCGCTGCTAAAATAATCGACATTAAAAATGGGATTGCGTTCATTTTGAGCAATTTCGTTAATGTCAGGACAATCGGAACAATTAATAAAACTGTTGTTACATTGTTCAAAAAAGCCGATCCTACTGCCGTTAACAAAGAGATAACGAGCAAGAGAGGAATAGGCTTACCATTTACTTTCTTGGCAACATTTATAGCAATATATTCAAAAAAGCCACTTTGACTTGTTATTGATACTAAAATCATCATTGCCAAAAGTAGTGTAATTGTATGCCAATCAATATGTTGAAAAAAGGCCGTATCTAAATCAAATACACCAACAAAAAGCATAGCAGTACCACCAATGCAAGCAACTAATGCACGGTTCAGCTTTTCGCTAATTATTAGTATGTAGCTGATTATAAAAATGATAAAGGCCAGAGTAACTTCCATATGTTTGGGTCTCCTCTCCTTCCATTTCTACCATCTTATGAAAGGGATGTCCTAAACATGTTAGTAGCTGGACAAATTTTGTTACGCTTATCCATTTAAAACATGAAAATCAGTATTCTATTCATGTCCAAGCCCGAATAAGCTTTAGTAACAACTTATATAGAATTTAATAGAAAGGGGAGTTCATATTGACTTACCGTGGTATGTTACCTGCTGTAATGTTTGGTCTCATCACTGTTTTAGCAATAGCACTGTCATTTAGCTTTGTTGTCTCTCTGATCCTAATGTTTAGTTCTTTTACTGAAGCATCTTTTTCATGGATTATTATGGCTGTTTCATTTCTATCATTATTTATTGGTGGCGTTATGTCAGGTGGAAAGGCAAAGGAAAAAGGTTGGCTTGCTGGGGGATTAACGGGGATTCTGTTCACACTTATCACTTTCCTTGTACAATACTTAGGGTATAATGCAGGATTCTCACCAGAGCAATACATGTTCCATGGCGGATATATCCTAGCTGCAGCATTCGGTGGAATAATTGGGGTTAACTTAGCTAGCAAATAAGAGCAGAAAAAAACGCAGTACCTATATAAGGTTCTGCGTTTTTTATGTACATCAATCTGGATTAACGACTTCACGTACTGCTGAACGATCGAAAGTTAGTTTACGATTGTCATTAACTAAGATAACCATTGTATCTTCGTCAATTGAATCAATCGTACCATGCATTCCACCGATTGTAATGATTTTGTCTCCTCTTTGTAAAGCTTCGTGCATTTGACGTATTGCTTTTTGTCGTTTTTGTTGCGGTCTAATTAGTAGAAACCAAAAAATCGCAAACATTAGCAACAAAGGTAAAATAGTACCAAACATTTCCATTCTTTTCCCCTCCTTTCTAGAATAAAATCATATGTAGAAAAGGCTTTCAAGAAGTTAGCATTTACTTACATGCTACACACCTTACTAGGAATCAACACCCTCAGTATGGTGTGTAACGACTGTAAACATATTGCTAAAAGTTCTTAGGGTTCGGTTTATTCAAACCATACATCTCGAAGAACTCTTCTTTAAAATCAAGCAAACGGTCTTCTCTTATTGCTTGCCTAACTTGCTCCATTAATTTTAACAAGAAATAAAGATTATGATAAGAGGTTAATCTAAATCCGAATGTTTCATCACATTTAACAAGGTGACGGATATACGCTCTTGTATAGTTTTTACATACATGACAATCACACTTTTCATCTAGTGGCCTGAAATCACGTGCGTACTTTGCATTTCTAACAACTAACCGTCCAGAGCTTGTCATACATGTCCCATTTCTAGCAATTCTCGTAGGTAATACACAATCAAACATGTCTACACCACGAATTGCACCATCAATAAGAGCATCTGGTGATCCTACTCCCATCAAATAACGGGCTTTATTGTCAGGAAGAAGCGGTGTCGTAAATTCTAACACGCGGTTCATCACATCTTTAGGCTCCCCTACTGAAAGTCCACCAATTGCATAGCCTGGAAAGTCTAATGATACTAAATCTTTCGCGCTTTGCTTTCGTAGTTCTTCGTACTCCCCACCTTGAACAATTCCAAAGAGAGCTTGGTCTTCCTTTCTACTGTGGGCTTCTAAGCAACGTTCAGCCCATCGGCTTGTCCGTTCAACAGAGCTTTTCATATAATCATATTCAGCAGGATACGGCGGACATTCATCAAATGCCATCATAATATCTGAACCTAAGGCATTTTGAATCTCCATAGCCCCTTCAGGACTTAAGAAAAGCTTTTCTCCACTTAAATGATTTCTGAAATGTACACCCTCTTCTTCAATCTTACGCAACGCACTTAAACTAAATACCTGAAAACCACCAGAATCCGTTAAAATAGGTTTATCCCAGTTCATAAATTTGTGAAGACCACCTGCTTCTTTCACAATATCATGTCCTGGACGTAACCATAAATGATATGTGTTACTCAGAATAATTTGTGAACCAATTTCTTTTAACTCTTCTGGGCTCATTGTCTTTACAGTTGCTAATGTACCAACAGGCATGAAAATCGGAGTCTCTATTACACCGTGTGGGGTATGAAGTCTACCTAACCTTGCACCTGATTGCTTACATGTTTTTATTAACTCATACCTTACTGCTGCAGTCATTTATCGAGTCCTCCTTCTGTAATGAACATAGCATCGCCAAAACTGAAGAAACGATACTTTTCTCTAACTGCATGTTCATACGCATTTATTATATTGTCTCTACTAGCTAAAGCACTTACTAGCATAACGAGAGTAGACTTCGGTAAATGAAAATTCGTAATTAGTGAATCAATCCCTTTATACTTATAACCAGGATAAATAAAGATATCTGTCCAACCAGATGAAGGTACAAACTTTCCATCGTTAGCAGAAGCAATTGTTTCAAGTGTACGGGCTGAAGTTGTCCCAACTCCGATAATCTTCCCTCCACTATCTCTTACCTGATTCAACAGTTCAGCAGTTCCTTCTGTTAACTGATAAAACTCTGCGTGCATCTCATGTTCTTCAATTTTATCCACACTTACAGGTCGAAACGTTCCTAAACCAACATGTAATGTAATAAAAGCAATATGAGCACCTTTATCAGCAATTTTCTTTAATAGTTCTTCTGTAAAGTGTAAACCTGCAGTCGGAGCTGCCGCTGAGCCACGATGCTTTGCAAAGACGGTTTGATATCTTTCCTTATCATCTAATTGTTCCTTAATATAAGGTGGTAGTGGCATTTCTCCCAACCTATCTAGTACCTCATGGAATACACCTGTAAAGTCAAATTCAATAATTCGCCCACCGTGGTCTTTTTCTGAGATACATCGTCCCGTTAACTCACCATTGCCAAACGTAATTTCCGTTCCAACCTTCACTCTTTTAGCAGGCTTAACTAACGTTTCCCACTTGTCTCCCTCTATTTGCTTCAACAGAAGTAATTCAATATTTGCATTTGTATCAGATTTCTGACCGTAAAGCCTAGCAGGTAATACTCTTGTATCATTAAGTACTAAACAATCACCTTTATTTATATAGTCCAAAATATGTTTAAACTGGTCATCCTTTATTTCACCAGTTTCTTTATCTAATACTAAAAGTCTAGAAGCTGCTCTCTCTTTAAGCGGAGTCTGAGCAATTAATTCTTCAGGAAGATGAAAGTCAAATTCATTTACATCCATTAAATTGTTCACCTTTTCATTATTGATTTTTGCTCAATCTAATCTAGCATACAAAAACATGACTATGCTGACAAGGATTAAATCGTTATATCATTCTATTTCATTTATTATCTATAGGTAAAACAATAACTGTTTACCTTACTTTGAAGAATTTCGTCTAATTCTTCAGCGAAAACGACCAATAATAAAAAATAGTAATGACAAAATAACACTAATAATTATTGACGTAACAATCGGAAAATAAAATGTTGAATGTTCCTTTTTGATAATAATATCCCCAGGTAGCTTTCCAAGTGATAAGTATTTCCCTCCCACTTGCCATAAAAGTCCAATTACGATAAGAAGTATTCCTACTGTAATAAAGATTTTTGGTATGCTACTCATTGATTAGGCACCTCAATTTGAAAATGATGATAGACAGCCGGGGTAACAATTCTTCCCCTTGGTGTTCTCTGAATAAATCCAATCTGAAGCAAATAAGGCTCGTACACCTCTTCTATTGTCTCAGATTCTTCACCGATGGAAGCTGCGATTGTATCTAACCCAACTGGTCCTCCACGGAACCTTTCTATAATCCCCATGAGCAATTTATGATCGATATGATCCAGCCCAAGACGATCTACTTGTAGTTTCTCTAAAGCACTATGAGCTAATTCAGATGAAATTGTTCCATCTCCTTGTACTTGAGCAAAATCTCGAACCCTTCGTAACAAACGGTTTGCAATTCTAGGAGTTCCCCTTGAGCGTCTTGCTACTTCTAGTGTTGCTTGCTTTTCAATCTCAACGTTAAAAATCTCTGCAGTACGCTTCACAATGACAGATAACTCATCCTCTGTATAATATTCAAGACGAGATAAGATACCGAACCTATCCCGAAGAGGTGCTGTCAACAACCCAGCTCTAGTTGTGGCACCTACTAATGTAAATGGAGGCAAATCAAGTCGTACAGACCTAGCTGTTGGTCCTTTTCCTATAACAATATCTAAGCAAAAATCCTCCATTGCTGGGTAAAGAACTTCTTCTACCATTCGATTTAAACGATGAATTTCATCAATAAACAGAACATCGCCTGGCTCTAATGCGGTTAAAATGGCAGCTAAATCACCTGGTCTCTCAATTGCTGGACCAGATGTTGTTCTCATTTGTACACCCATTTCATTTGCGATAATTTGCGAAAGTGTTGTCTTACCTAACCCAGGAGGACCATAAAGAAGAACGTGGTCTAACGATTCTTCTCTCAGCTTGGCAGCTCCAATAAATACTTTTAAATTCTCTTTTACCTTTTCTTGACCAATGTATTGTTGTAAGTCCTGAGGACGAATACTAAGCTCAAGTGATTCCTCATCAGGATGTGCTTCTGCAGATATCATTCGTTCTTCCATGATACACCTCCCTCATTAATGAGTTAATAGTAATTGTAATGCCTTTTTTATGTATTGGTCTGTAGGCAATTGTTCCTCTGCAAGCTTTGGAATAACCTTCTTAAGTTCCCTATCGACATACCCAAGAGCCTTAAGTGCTTCAATTGCTTCATCTAATTCATGGGAATACGCTGAACCAGTTTGCTTTATCGGTGCTTCTTCTGTAAGCTCATCAAATAACGTAGGAACAAATTCGTCAAGCTTTCCTTTCAAATCTAGAATAATCTGTCTTGCTGTTTTCTTACCTACACCTGGAAATTTCACAAGGAACTTCTCATTTTCTTCCTCAATTGCCGTAACTAACTGTTCAGGCTGACCAGATGCTAGAATCGCTAATGCCCCCTTTGGGCCAATTCCAGATACGTTTAACAACTTTTCAAACATTGAGCGTTCCTTTTTTGTTTTGAAGCCGTACAGACGAATGACATCCTCTCTAACATAGTGATAGCTATACACCTGAACTTCTTCATCTAAATATTTTTGAAAGACAAAAGGATTTGGACAATGCAATTGATATCCAATCCCATGAGTTTCAATCACAATATATTGAGTTTCAACAGAAACTAATTTTCCCCTAATAAAATCAATCAAGCATGCTCGCTCCCTTTCAACTGTACATAAACGATAACCCGTATGATGGGAAATCTTCACTAACTATCATATCATAAACTTAATTACCAATCGCTAATTACTACTTTGAATGTAAAAAAGATAGTAATACTTAAATAAAAAAAGTGAACGGACAATACGTGACTGCTGAAAAGGTCTAATATAGTGGGGGCAGGAAGCAGTAATGGCTCGCACGTTGCGCGCTTGCTTTGAGAGATGCAACGGCTTCGCTTATTACTTAAAAAGGCTGCTGAAAAAGTGTAAAAGTCGCACTTTTTCAGCAGCCTTGACAATACCGTTCACTTTTGTTCTACATTTCCGATATCGCATATTTTTTTAATGCACTAATAACTTCTTGATAATTTTCTCTAGACATTACTGGAATTCCTTCAACTAATTCAGTTTGCTGCTGACTTTTCAATTTCTTAGTATTAATTTGGAAAAATGATTGTATAACCTTTTCTCCTCCAGGCTTTCCTTCATAAATTTTCAAAAAGCCATCATCAGAAATACCAAAATACCCATTAAACTTAAGTAAAGGTGAAATATCATCTACTTTTTGTTGAAATAAAACTTGTTGTTCATTTTGATCAATTAAATCCCAGCCTTCATAATATGCCCAGAAATCTTCCATTGACCAGATTGTTTCAAAAAGTCTTTCCTCACTAATTTCTCCATCTAAGTAGATTCTTTTTAACACAACCTCCACAGTTTTCGGACCCATCACTTCAAACGCTTCCTGCTTTTCATTTACCATTTCCTTCGACTCAATAGGCTCTGCACTATGATACTGTGTAGAAAGGAATGTAATAGACACTGTACTAATGAGAATAAACAGTAATACTAATACTTGAACCTTCTTAAACTTTTGTCCTAATTGGCGAATTTTCATCAAAATCACCACCAGTAATAAAATAAGTTCTATTCATATATTTACCCTTTCCATAAATATTAACTTTTATCCAGATATTTTCAAAATCAATTCAAATTTATGTTTATTGGTATAATAATCCTATTCTTATATGTAAATAAGTAATATAAATAAAGAGCAGAGGAATGCACCTCTACTCAATATTTACTATCTATATTAACGAGAACGTTCAAACGGGCGTTGGGCTGCACGACCTAGGTCACCAAGCATTTCCGTAAAGGTAGCTCCGATTTCCTCAAACGCTGCACCGCCACGTAAACGATCATCCATTGTTCTAATTCGAGTTACCGCATCTTGGTCAGTAACGACATGAACGTCACGACCATCAGCCATACCTTGAACTTGTTTACGAACTTCTTTTTCTACTGCTTGATTTTCACGACCAGTTGTCTCTACACCAACGACTACTGTGTTGTCGTGAATGATGACGCGTCCATCACGAACGTTGTCAATACCTTCAACTCGTTGTTGAATACGTTGAACAGTTTGACCATCATAATCACTATGGTAACGTGCTGTCATTGTACCAGCACCTCTTTGTGTACGGTCTCCTGTTAACGCTCCTGTACCCGCACCTTTTTGACCACGGTTACCTGTTAATGCATTTGTACCTTGTCTAGTACGGTCTCCCCCAAGAACCCCTGTACCACGTTCGCCACGCTGTTCACGTAGAATACCTCGGTCATCAACCATACCAGGACGGTCTCCTACAAGACCTGAGTTCCCCATACCAGGACGATTAGCACCTACTCCTGTAGCACCTCTTGTCCCAGCACCACGCTGGTTGACATCAGTACCAAATCCTCTAATACCCATTCGTTCGTTAGGTCTAGCATGATATCCTGCTGCTTGACCATCCATTAATGGTGAAGTAACACCTGCATTTGCACCACCACGATTTGTTCTACCTGTTGGTCCAATTCGGTCTTGAACACCTAATTGACCTCTATCTGCACCAATTCCTGTTGCTCCTCTTGCTCCCATAGCTCCATCTCTACCAAATCCTGCTGCTCCTGTTTGACCAAAACCTCTACCACGATCTCTAGCATGACGTGCATCTGGTGTCATCATGTCAGTTAGTGGTCCTTCCCCTGTGTAACGAGCACCTGTAAAGGCACCGCCTTGTTCGGCTGTGTGGTACCCAAGATTTTGGTGACCTGCACCACCCATATCTCTTGTTTGGTTGTCTACTCCACAGCCTGCTAAACCACCCATAATCATTGATGCTGCTGTTAATGTGATAGCAAATTTTCGCATTGTATTTTAACCTCCTTTCACCATTTAGAATGGCTTTCGAAGACCTTCTTTACTCTGTTAGATGTAGGAAATTCAGGTAGCTTTAAAATTTCTATAATAACGAATAACAACAAAAAAAGCAAAAGAGACTACATGGTCCCTTTTGCTTTCAAATTTTTTAATCTTCGTAATCATCATTTTCTCTATACTGATTCATTTTCGGCATTTGAAAGCCTGCAGGCATATCACCTTTTCCTGGATAAGTATATGGTGCAGACATTTGTGGTCCAGACATTTGTGGTTTCGGTCCACATCCACAATCATCCTTACCTGCAGTAGTCGGCATCACTTGAGGTGAATAAGGCATTGCTGGTTGTTGCATTTGTTGTGGTTGCATCATCGGCTGTTGCATATATGGTTGATGCAACTGTGGTTGATGCATCTGTGGTGGTTGCATCTGTGGTTGCATCATTGGCTGCTGCATTCCCATTTGACCAAAACCATATGGAGTTTGTTGCCCATATACTGGCTGAGCCATCCCCATTGGATACCCACTTGGTTGCATTTGATATGGCGAAACCATTTGACCTGGCGAAGAACAACCTGACATGACTGGACTTACTGGATAGTATCCTGTTGGAAAGCATGGCATTGGTTGCATAGGTTGTTGCATCATTGGTTGTGTAAAAGGCATTTCTGGCATTTTCGGTGGCGGTGGTGGAGTTGGTGCCACCTGTGGCTTCTCAACTTTCACTTCTTCCTTTAGCTTTGGTGGAACAGGCTTTTTCGCAACTGGTTTCTTTTCAACTGGCTTTTCCTGTACTTTTGGTGGTTCAGGGTAATGTTGCATAGGAACCGACGGGTATACAGGTGCCTGTTGTTGTGGCTGTTTATAAATATTAAAATTCATGATCATTTCTTGCATTTGCTGTTGTGTTGGCATTTGTTGCTGTACTGGTTGCATCATCGGTTGCATTGGCATCTGAACCTGAGGCATTTGAATTTGCGGTTGTGGTTCAGGTGTAACCACTTTTTCTTTAGGCATTGGTTTTTCCTTTGCAATTGGCTTTTCCTTTGGTGGTGCTGGTGGTGGAGCAGGTGCCGGCGGAGTTGGTGCTACTTTCGCTTCTTTCTTTGGCATCGCTTTAGGTGCTTCCTTTTTCACAGGAACACCACCTGTTGGTACTTTGATTTTCATTCCTGGCATAATCATATCCGGATTTGAAAGGTGGGAGTTCACTGATTTTAATTGTTCAAAATCAACGTCATATTTTTTTGATAAATTCCACAGTGTATCCCCTTTTTGTACAATATGAATTTTCACTTTGTATCTACCTCCTAAAACATTCTTTACATCCTATGCGTCACTTGCCTAAAAGTAACTATTGAATAATAAATACAATTCCAAAATGATGACTCTCAGCACAATCTATGCGCAAAATCATATCATTATGACAAAAGGAGGAAAGGGAATTATGAGTTATGGGTTATGAGTTATGAATTTTTAAGTGTGAAGTACGAATTTTGGGCTGTATACAGCCCAAAATTCGTACGAGCTCGTTCTTTATTTGTTTGCAATTTTGAATAAATTGACCATTAACAATTCCCCTCCCCATTCATAATTCATAACTCATCATTCATCATTAAATAAAGCTGTTCCACATCTAGATTCACATCTAGATAATGAAACAGCTTTTTAAAATTTATGCACGTTCTAGCATACGTTCTAAAGCAAGAACTGAATCTTTTGCAATATCTTCTTCTACGATTATTTGATTTTGGATAGTACCTTGTTCGATGGATTCTAAAGACCAAAGTAAATGAGGTAAATCAATACGATTCATCGTTAAACAAGGGCACATATTAGGATTTAGAGAGATAACTGTTTTATCTTTGTGGATGTCACCAAGACGTTTAACTAAGTTCATTTCTGTACCTACAGCCCATTTACTGCCTGCTGGTGCTGCTTTTAATGTTTCGATAATATAATGAGTAGAACCAGCATCATCAGATAATTGTACGACCTCATGGCTACATTCTGGATGGACAATGATTTTCATTTCAGGGTCGTTTTCACGAAGGTCTTTTATGTTTTCTACAGTGAACTTTTCATGCACTGAACAGTGACCTTTCCATAAAATTACTTTAATTTCCTGAACATCTTTTTCTCCATCATATTCAAGCTCATTTGTATCAGGGTTCCATATTGCCATTTCATCTAATGGAATACCTAAATCATAAGCTGTATTTCTCCCTAAATGTTGATCAGGTAAGAAAAGAATACGTTCCTTTTGTGTAAATGCCCATTCTAGCATTTTTTTTGCATTTGAAGAAGTAACAGTTGCTCCACCATTACGTCCACAAAATGCTTTAATTGCCGCTGTACTGTTTACATACGTAAGTGGTAAGATTGTATCGCCAAATAGCTCTTGTAGCGGTACCCATGCACGTTCTGTTTGCTCAATATCAGCCATATCTGCCATAGAACAGCCAGCTCTCATATCAGGTAAGACTACTTTTTGATTCTTTGTAGTTAAAACATCCGCTGTTTCTGCCATGAAATGTACGCCACAGAAAACGATAAAATCTGCATCTTTGTTAGCTGCTGCTTTTTGAGCTAACTGTAATGAATCTCCTGTATCATCAGCAAATTGAATAACTTCATCTCTTTGATAATGATGTCCAGGTATATAAAGTTTTGTACCAAATTTTTCTTTAATTTCCCGTACACGATTTTCCATTTCTTCCACTGACATATTTTTATACTTGTCAGGTAACAATGAACTATTTTCTATCGTCTCTAAAATGCTCATTATTTAGTTCCCCCTTGTACATTAAAGCTAATATCTAATGCTTTAACTGAATGTGTTAGTAATCCTAATGATATATAATGAACCCCTGTGTTGCTATAACCAGCAAGATTCGTTAAATCAATCCCACCTGATGCCTCAGTAATAAACCCTTCAGGTACTAATTTAACAAATTCAGCTACTTGCTCAGGTGTACGATTATCAAACATTATTATATCAGCTTTTGCTTCAATTGCTTCTAAAACCTGCTCTTTCGTTTCTGTTTCTACCTCAACCTTCACCATATGTCCTAATTGCTCTTTTACTTTCTGTACTGCTTCCGTTATGCTTCCTGATGCTGCAATATGATTATCTTTAATCATTACTCCATCATAAAGGCCAATTCGATGATTGAAACCACCACCACAGCGAACAGCATATTTTTCAAACATTCTAAGCCCAGGTGTCGTTTTTCTAGTATCACATACTCTTGTTGTTGCACTATTAAGGGTATCGACTGCTTCCTTCGTTAGAGTCGCAATTCCACTCATTCGCTGTAGTAAATTTAGGATGACACGCTCCCCACTTAACAAGTGACTTATAGGCCCTCTTACTGTCGCAATACAATCACCCTTCTTTACATTGTCTCCATCTATCACATGATTCTGAACAGTTATTTCTTCATCAAAAAGTAAATATGCCTCTTTTATAATATCAATGCCTGAAACTATACCATCCTGTTTTACAATAAATTGACCATCACCAATATCGTCTAAGTTAAAAATGGTATTACTCGTAACATCTCCCTCACCTAAATCTTCCACAAAAAACTGTTGCAGTAGGTGTCTCAGCTTTATTTTATTCATTCTCTTCTCTCCTAAACTGTCATTATCGTTGGCACTTTTGCCTTCGTATACACATCTTTATTAGTAATTGAACAAAATACATTGTATTGTAGCCATTGTTCATTAGAAAGCGGCTTGTCTTCGCGGTAGTGTCCGCCTCTACTCTCATTACGCATTAATGCAGAGGATGTAATTAAATACCCAATCGTCATTAAATTACATATTGTTTTTTGTTCAATAGACAAATCATAATTCCCGTTCTTATAAATAAAGTCCAGATAGTTCTCAAACCATTTCTTCGCTTTTTCTAAGCCTTTATCGTTCCTAACAATCCCAACATATTTTGTCATTATATCCTGAATCTCTTCCTTGGTTGGTAAATCAAAACGTTTCTCTAGTAGGGTTGGTATTTTCATCAAATCTTCTGCTTGTTTCGGATTTTTAATTATTTCTTGAGCTAGTTCATTTGCAAACACAATAGCTTCAAGAAGGGAGTTACTTGCTAAGCGATTGGCACCATGTACACCAGTTTTGGACACTTCCCCTATGGCATATAATCCATTAATTGAAGTCGCTCCCCGTTCATTAGTGGAAACTCCACCCATTATAAAGTGAGCTCCAGGGGCAACCGGTATTCTTCCTTCTTCTAATTGAACTCCTGCTTGTTTGCAAATTTTTGTAATGGAGGGGAATCGTTTTTCAAAATCTTTTATAGTTGAGATATCTAAGTAAAGAAGCTCATCTTCTTCTGTATTCACCCTGTGAATTTCTCTTGCAACCACATCTCTTGGGGCAAGGTCCTTCAATTCATGAACATTCTCCATTATATAATGACCTAAATTAGTTACTAAGCGAGCTCCCTCTCCACGAACAGCCTCTGATATTAAACCATAACCTTTATTGTTCTTTACTAGCATGGTTGGATGAAATTGTACAAATTCCATATCGACCAGCTCTGCTCCTGCTCTATATGCCATTGCCATTCCATCACCAGTTAGACTCTGACAATTGGACGTTACTTTATATAATTGTCCTACCCCCCCAGTAGCTAAAATGGTATGTGGAGCAATTGTTTGAATCATATCACCTGAAAGTGTTTTTGTAGTGACACCTATACATTTATTATTTTGCACGAGTAAATCAAGAGCCATTTCATCTTCGTAAATTGTTACTTTCTTTTCAACTCGATTAATTAACCGCTGCACTAATTCCTTACCAGTAGCATCTCCACCAGCATGAAGAATTCGCCTTCTGCCGTGTGCTCCCTCTTTACCCAAGGAATAATTACCATCATCATCACGGTCAAATTGAACGCCTAATTCAATTAATTTATTTATCATTTCTGGCCCCTTTTGGACCAGTTTTTTTGTCATTTCTTCGTCATTATGATAGCCTCCAGCGACAATTGTATCAAAGAAATGATCACGCCAATCATCATCTTCATCAAATGCTGCTGCAATTCCACCTTGTGCCATCATCGAATTACTGTGTTGGATTTTTGACTTTGTGATTATAATCACATTCTTTTCCACAGATAAAATTTCTGCTGCCATTAACCCAGCTAAGCCGCTTCCAATGATGACCACATCTGCTTTTCTAACCGTCATCATGATGACACTCCTCTCAAAATCCATACACCTGTCTTGACACTTATATTTACATAAATTTAAACTAGTGACAAGACTTTTTTTCATGAAAGTAGTGATAATATGATTTATCTAGACCATTCAGCTACAACACCTATGTCTCAGTATTCCCTAAAAGTCTTCACAAAAGTATCACAAGAATACTTTGGCAACCCTAGTAGCTTACATGATTATGGTTCGATTGCTAACGATTTAGTACAAACCTCTAGACAAACTATTGCTAAAGCTTTTAACGGTGTAGCACGCTCATTATATTTTACAAGTGGAGGTTCAGAAAGTAATTACCTTTCTCTATTATCCATTGCAAGAGCAAATGAATCAAAAGGAAAGCATTTAATCACAACACCGATTGAACATCCTTCGATTATAAATACATTTGAATCATTACGAAAAGAAGGATTTGAAGTAAGCTATATACCAGTAAATAGTTACGGAGAAGTTATTGTAGATGCATTACATGAGTTAATAAGAGAAGATACGATTTTAGCCTCTATTGGACATGCTAATGCAGAACTAGGAACCGTTCAGGACATTAAGAAGATAGGGGAAATTTTAAATAAACATGGCGTTATTTTCCATAGTGACTGTGTTCAATCCTTTGGTAAAATCCCAATAGATGTTCAATCTGCTAAGATTGACTGTCTCAGCTTATCTGCACATAAGATTTATGGACCAAAAGGAATCGGAGCCTGTTATATTAGCCCTTCTGTCAGCTGGAAAGGACTCGTTCCAAATACGACTCATGAACAAGGGTTCAGACAAGGAACTATTAATGTGCCAGGAGCAGCTGCATTTGCAGCTGCTGTAGAAGAAATTATGCCAACAGTAAGAGAAGAATCAGAACGATTAAAACAGCTACGCTTAACGTTTTTATCGTTACTTAATAAAGAGAAGGTTGTTCTTGAGGGACATCCAGATAATCGTCTTCCACATCACTTAGGGTTACGAGTAAAAGGAATTGAAGGCCAATATGTTATGCTTGAATGTAACCGTAAAGGAATTGCTATCTCAACAGGAAGTGCTTGCAAAGTAGGACAATCTGCACCACCAGCGTCTTTACTTGCTGTAGGAAGATCCACTCAAGAAGCACATGAGTTTATACGTTTAACATTTGGAAAAACAACTACCGAACAACATATTGTAAAAACGGTAAATACAATCCATGAAATGATCGATGTATATTTTAGATAAATAGAGAGGAAATAATTATGAGTGTGAAAAAAAAGATTTTAGGGGAAGACCGGAGAAAACTAATATTACAATGGCTTCAAGATAATCAAAAGCCAATTACAGGGAATGAACTTGCTGAAAAAACTAATGTAAGCCGACAAGTGATTGTCCAAGATATCTCAATTTTGAAAGCTAGAAACCATGATATTTTAGCAACATCACAGGGATATATTTATTTGCAAGGTAATCTTGAAAAAGAAAAACATAAAAAAGTAATCGCTTGTAAACATCATCCAGAAGATACAAAAAAAGAGCTGATGATAATTGTCGACCATGGGGTGACAGTTAAGGACGTAACGATTGAACATCCAGTATACGGAGATTTAACCGGCTCACTCATGCTTAGCAATCGTCGTGATGTTGAACAATTTATTCAAAAAATGGAACAAACGAAAGCATCATTACTGTCTGAATTAACAGAAGGAGTACACCTTCACACACTAGAAGCAACAACTAAAGAACAATTAACAGAAGCAGTACTTGCACTTAATAAGGAAGGCTTTTTATTGCAAACGACTAATTAATTGTTAATGGCTAATTGTTAATGGCAAAAGCGTGTATGGATAAATCCACACACGCTTTTGTAAGAGCTTTAAGATTTTTTCAATTAACCATTGACCATTACCAATCGACCATTAATTAGCACTTACTTTCGATATCGCAAAACAAGGATAGCTACCTAACACTCTTACACCACAGCCTAAAGCTTTTAATTCTTCAACTACGCCTGGTATTAAGATTTCATCCATTCGTTGTTCTACGTCAATAACAAAAAAGTAATTTCCTAAGCCTGTTTTCATTGGTCTTGATTCAATTTTTGATAAATTCAGCTTACGCCAAGAAAAGGCCGATAACACTTGATGAAGTGCACCAGAATAATCTGATGGTAATGTTATCATAAATGTTGTTTTTTCACTTACAAGAAGAGATGATGTAATTTCTTCTTGCTCATCTCCATTTTGAAGGATAACAAATCGTGTACGATTATTATCAAAATCATGGATATCCCGTTCGACAATTGATAGCCCGTATTCTTTTGCAGCTAGTTCATTTCCTATTGCAGCTACTGGCTTTTCAGGATTTTTCATCAGCCATTCTGCTGCAGCCCCCGTAGAGTTACTGTACTGTAAGTCTACATTAGGTAACGTATTTCTTAAGAACTCATGACATTGTGCAATTGCATGTGGGTGTGAAAAAACCTTCTCTACATTCGTCCATGCAGATGCATGACTGCTATGAACAAGAAGGTGCTGTTCAATTGGAACAGCAATCTCACCAACAATAGGTAAATTTTGCTTGTGAATTAAGTAATCAAGGGTTAAATTTACCGATCCCTCAATTGCATTCTCTAAAGGTACAACAGCTAACGAGACCTCTTTATTTGTTACCCCGTCCATACATTTCGGAATCGTCGAGTAAGGCTGTCTATTATAGGAAGGAAACATTGCTTTAACAGCCATCTCTGTGAATGTACCTTTAGGTCCTAAGTATCCAACAGTCTTCATCTTTCACAATCCTTTCTTTCGTTAGGAGCCTGATCCTACTAGTTCTACTTTTTCAACAACTTCCATATCCTCTAACTGCCTTACCAATTCACTCAGTTCTATGATTAACGGAGTCGTATCAATAGAGAGAGTAATATTGGCTCTTCCTTGCAATGGAATTGTTTGATTGATTGTTAAAACATTACATTCTGCCTCAGCTACAATCGATAGGAGCTCAGACAAGCTTCCTGAACGATCGACTAAGTTAATAGATAATGTAATTATTTTCTCCTTCACCATAGTATGAAACGGATAGATTGCATCCTTATATTTATAAAATGCACTACGGCTTAGACCAACAGCTTGAACAGCTTCGTTTATCTTCTTTACTTTGCCAGACTCAAGCATCTGCTTTGCCTCTAGCGTTTTCTGCATTGCTTCCGTTAGCATATCTCTTCTTACTAAATAGTATTGTTCGATCCTCTCTGACATGACTTCACCACCGCTGTTAACAATTAAAAGCTATTAATACATTATAAAGTTGTTAGAACTTTTTGACAATGCTAAAAAGTTACTGTTTATACTTGTCTCTATCGACTCGACAATATAAAAAGGACTGTACCAATGCAAAGTAACAGCTACCTCGATATATGCGAGGTGAGCAGTCATTTGTCGGACAGCCCCTTTCTTGTGAAATCAAATATATATTGACAACAAAATTGGAATTTTTTTAATTCAGCTCAAAAAATAATGATAACCACTTGCCATTTTACTAAAAGAAAAAGTAGAGACTCGCATATTGCTCCTAAGAAAACTAGCTATGCCAATTTTCTATTCAACGAACTCGAATTCAAATTTCATTAGACGAACGATATCGCCGTCTTTTGCTCCACGTTCGCGAAGTGCATCATCAATTCCCATTCCACGCATTTGTCTAGAGAAGCGACGAATTGACTCATCTCTTGAGATATCTGTCATCTTGAATAACTTCTCAATTTCTGCACCGGAGATAACAAATGCTCCATCATCATCTCGAGTAATTTTAAATGGCGCTTCTTTTGCCTCATGGCGATAAACTACACGAGCATCAGACTTCTCTTCTTCAAACATTGTAAATTCTGGAGTTTCCTCAACTTTGTCTACTACTGCAAGCAATAAGTCACGAAGACCTTGTTTAGTAATTGCAGAGATAGGGAAGACCGGTACACCATCTTCAAGTTGTTCTTTAAATTGTTTTAAATGTTCTTCTGAATCTGGCATATCCATTTTATTCGCCACTATAATTTGCGGACGTTCTAATAAGCGTAAATTATACTCTCTAAGCTCTTCATTAATTTTAGTATAATCCTCATAAGGATCTCTACCTTCTAACCCTGACATATCGATTACGTGAACTATTACCTTAGTTCTTTCGATATGACGCAAGAACTGATGTCCTAGCCCAACTCCTTGGTGAGCTCCTTCAATTAAACCAGGTAAATCTGCCATGACAAAGCTACGATTATCTTCTGTCTCTACAACTCCAAGATTAGGTGTAATCGTTGTAAAATGATAGTCAGCAATTTTTGGTTTAGCTGCAGATACAACAGATAGTAATGTTGATTTTCCGACACTTGGGAAGCCAACAAGACCAACATCAGCAAGAACCTTTAGCTCTAAAGAAACATACCGTTCCTTTCCAGGTTCACCGTTTTCTGCAATTTCCGGTGCTGGATTTACTGGTGTCGCAAATCTTGTATTCCCACGACCACCACGGCCACCATTAGCAATAACAGCCTTTTGTCCGTGTCTTGTTAAGTCAGCGATAACCTCTTTAGT
This sequence comes from Bacillus sp. FJAT-45350, assembly GCF_002335805.1. NCBI lineage: Bacteria > Bacillati > Bacillota > Bacilli > Caryophanales > Bacillaceae > Bacillus > Bacillus sp. FJAT-45350. Next base: position 2,488,133 of record NZ_NISU01000001.1, read on the forward strand.
ATCATCATCTATTACTGTTGTGCCAGGTGGTACTCGAACAATCATACTATCAGCATTTTTCCCATGTTGGTTCTTTGGACGACCATTCTCACCACGAGTGGCCTTAAAATGGCGCTGATAACGGAAATCCATAAGGGTACGTAGACCTTCATCTACTTGAAAGACAACATCTGCTCCTTTACCTCCGTCTCCACCAGCAGGACCACCGTTTGGTACATATTTTTCACGACGGTACGCAACCATTCCGTTACCACCATCTCCACCTTTAACATAAACCTTAACCTTATCTACAAACATGCTTGTTCACCTCTAAATTTACGATAGCGTTAATACAATGAGTATCTCCTGATCATTCAATGTACAATCACTAATTGTAAAACTCTCTTTATTTGTGTTCATTTCTTTTAGCCATTCTTCTATACGAGCAGGATTTGATAATTGACCTTGAAAGTCAAAAATCAATTGATGGGTATCTATTAGTTGAAATGTAACTAAAAGATGATTATCTACACCTTGTTCAAGCGTTTCATCTAATAAATTAAAAAATGTCTGACACCACAAGAGTAATTCGTTATCATTCTTAGATAAATCAGCTGCTTCACCAAGAACTTCAAATTCGATTTTATACAAATGGTTTTCCCAATTAAAAGTTAAAAATTCCTCAGTTAAAAGAGGAATACCCAAGTTAGATAACTTTGTTTCGTTCCTAGCTTGCTGAATTACTGTATTTATAACGTCCTCAACTCGATCTAGACGATTTAAAGCAATATTTCCTTTAATTAGTTGGACGACATTTAACCAATCGTGTCGTGAATGGCGTAATAATTCAATAACATCCCAGCGCTTTTTCATACGTGTACTCCTATTTCAAAGATTCAATAACACTTCTCAAGAGGTATAAGAAAACCTCGAAGCAACGAGCGAAGGCACATTGCATCTCTTAATTGAAGTTACTCTAATAGAAAAAATTACATTTCCTATCTTAACACAACTATTCCTAACATTACCTTCCAAGAGAAAAATTTTTTCTACAACAATAAACATAAGAAAAGGCTTGAGGAGAACCTCAAGCCTTTATTCGATTATCCTAGCTTAAATCGATTCACAATACGATTAAGTGTTTGTGCTTCCTCTGATAATTTAGAAGCATCGTCAGCAAGAGTATTGATACCATCCACTTGTTGATCCATACTTGCCACCGTTTGGACAACCTGATCCGTAAATTGTTCAGCAATTTTATTAATTTCTTCAATTATCTGCTCTAATCGTTCTCCATCTTGAATTAACGAATCTGAATACTCATGGTTACTCATAACTGCATGCTTTGTATGTTCAGACGCTTCATTCAGCTTACGGATTGAGTCACCTGCTAACTTCACTACCTTTACACCGTCACCAATTGTAGAGACGCTAGCTTCAACCTGATTAACCGCTTCTCCTAGTTCCGTTCTCGTATGATGTAACGTACTAAGGATATCAGAAGCAAACGTATTCGTGTCTTCCGCTAATTTACGTACCTCAGAGGCTACTATTGCAAAGCCTTTTCCAGCCTCTCCCGCTCTAGCTGCCTCAATCGATGCATTCAAGGCTAATAAATTTGTTTGTTCAGCAATTTGAGTAATTGATGAAACTTTATTTATTACATTTTCAGCTTCTTCTGCAACTCGCATAATCTTTCTGGCAGATTGAGAGACAGTTTGTTGTATTTGATTCATCTGTTCTTCAGAGGAAAAAACAGCCTTTTCTCCTTCAATTGCAGCAACAGAAGCATCCTCAGACATATCTAGCGTTTGCTTAATCTCTAATTGCATCCCTCTTACACCATTCATCATATTTTGAACCATGGCATGAGCTGATTGCAGTGATGATAATTGATTTTCTGTTCCACTTTGGAATGACTGCATCGTTTCTCCAAATTCATTAAAAGCTGCAGAAAGTCTCTTAGCTTCCATTTCTTGGTCACCACTTACCTTATCAACAGAATGCGCTGACCTATTTAACTCATTAATAATATTCTTTAAACCAAGCACTACTTTATTTATTTCAAATCCAATTTGATGAAACTCTGTTCTTGAACGATTAGCTATTTCCGCAGTCAAATCCCCTGCTGAAATGCTCCTTGTAACGGAATACCAGCTTTGCAGTCCTCTCATAATGTATAAATACAAATATAAACCGATAGCTCCAGCTGTAATTAACGAAACAATAATCATTGTAAGTAATGATGTAAATGGAACATTAAAAACAAAACCTGTCACTCCAATAACAACGCTTGGAAGTAATGATAAGCTCGCTATCATCGGACCTGTGAATTTCTTATGTACTATACGCCCTAATCGTAAATTAAAGCGTTTACCTTTTTCACCTACATAAATGGGACATGATGCATCAATTAACATTTCCCCTGTATTTCTAGGGTAAATCTGCAGTAGGCCATCGTTAGTATTCGCTGCAATTATTCCAACTTCATCTACAAAAGGATATCCTTCTCTTAGCCTATTTGTATGAATATGACTCATTCCATTTTCATCAACTATGAGCAAATATTCATCACGCTTAAGTTCCTCATCTAAGACTTCTCTTAATTTAACATAATTTTTCTCAAGAGAATAATCATCTCTAATGTATGATTGTAATTTTTCAGCTACTCTCTCAACTTTTTTTAACGCATTTTGGGCTGCAGCAGTCTTTATTAGTTTCTCCACCTTGTTTCCCCCCTTTGCCCGTATTCATTACAGCTTGTCTATCTCCATTATATAGAAGTTTAGATACATTTAAAATACAATTTTCTTAATTTTGACACTTTTTCTCTTATGTCTAGGAGAATAATATCATTTTTTCAGTACAACTTATGACCAAAAGCAGTAAAAAGGAGTGATTCCATGCCACAACCCCAAAACGAGCAAGTTCAACAGGCAACATTAATCATTCAAGGTGCTCAACAGGCTATGTTAAATGCAAAAAATGCCCCAGAACAACTACAGCAGTCCAAGGAGAAAATATTAGAACTAAATGACCAATTACAAAAAGCTCAAGCAATGGCATCCAAAGACCAACAACCATCCATACAGCAAGCATTACAACAAGTTCATGAGATGCACCAACAATTACTACAAATTCAGCAACAAGGAAATCGCTTGAATTAATTTTTAATTCATAAAAGATGTGAACCGCAATTACTTTCATCCTACTTTCTAAACCTCATTTCTTTTTATCGACTTAATTACTAACTGGTATTAACAAGAGTCTAACGTTAATACCTCCATCTCTTTTTCAAATACAGAAACTTGCTCTTTTAAAAATGGAAAATGGAAAATTAATTCCTATCAAAAAGCTATGTTTTTTATATTGACAGTTTTCATTATCAGACATATACTAAAAATAATTAAAGCCGACTAAAATGATATGGATTATTATGTTTCGTTGAACTAAGGGGGGGTAATCGCATGGCTGGTATACAAATAGAGAAGGTCAGTAAGACTTTTGAAAATAAAGAAGAAAAAACAACATATACAGTTTTTGAAAACATCGACCTAAATGTGAAAACCGGTGAGTTCGTTTCTCTATTAGGGCCATCTGGTTGTGGAAAATCTACATTACTTAACATTATTGCTGGTTTAGACAGTGCATCTACCGGGACGGTTACAGCAGAAGATAAGATTGTAAAAGCACCTGGTTCAGACCGTGGTGTAGTTTTCCAAGAAGCAGCACTTATGCCATGGATGACAGTACTTGATAATGTTATGTTCGCTTTAAAGAAGAAGCTAAGTAAAGACGAAGCTAAGAAACGTGCAATTGAATATTTAAAACTTGTACATTTAAGTAAATTTATTGATTCTTATCCACACGAATTATCCGGTGGAATGAAACAACGTGTATCGATTGCTCGTGCACTAGCGATGGATCCTAGTATTCTATTAATGGATGAACCTTTTGGAGCACTAGATGAACAAACTCGTTCAACGCTTCATAAGGAAGTTCAATTTATATGGGAAACAACTAGAAAAACGATTGTGTTTGTTACCCATAACATTAGAGAGTCAATTTTACTCTCAGATCGAATTATTTTGATGGGGACTAGACCAGGTGGAATCATTGGTGAATTTACAGTTGATTTGCCTAGACCTAGAAAGCAAGCAAGTCCTGAATTTGTAGAGTTAGAAGAAAAAATTATGTCCCAGTTAGCTGGGGAAATTGAAAAGGTGATGAAGGAGGAAATGGGCGATGACTACAACTCTAAGAAGGCTGCTCTTCTTTACGGGTCTAATCGTAATATGGGAGAGCATATATAGACTAAATCTATCATTAGAATTTCGTTCCACAACGCTCTTTCCATCACCTTTTGGTGCCATAAATGAACTCTACAAAGGATTCTTTGAAACTGGGATCCTCACTAGTGCTTTGTTTACTAGCTTGCAGCGAATCGGTATTGGGTTTGCATTAGCCGTTATTATCGGTACATTACTAGGAATTATATTAGCTCGTTCAAAATTTGCCGATGAAACGTTAGGCTCGCTAGTCATTGCCTTACAATCAGTACCAAGTATCGTTTGGCTTCCTATTGCCCTTATTATCTTCCAAGGTGGCGGTACAGCCATTATCTTTATCATCGTTCTAGGTGGAACATGGGCAATGACAATGAACATGAGAATGGGAATAAAAAATGTTCAACCGATTCTTATCCGAGCTGCAAGAACAATGGGATATAGTGGCTCAGAACTTGTCTGGAAAGTAATGATTCCTGCCTCTATCCCTGCTGCACTGACTGGCGCAAGACTTGCATGGGCATTTGGCTGGCGTGCATTAATGGCCGGGGAACTTCTTGGTACAGGAGGTTTAGGTCGAACATTAATGGATGCTAGAGACTTCTTTAATATGGATTTAGTAGTAGCAATTATGATTATTATCTCTATCACTGGTCTTATTGTAGAATACCTTGTCTTTAATAAAATTGAAAAGAAAGTCATGGCTCGTTGGGGTTATGCGAAATAAATAAGTAAAACACGTAAAGTGTCTTTGACTAAACTTACATCAATTTTTATCTTTTATTATCTATACAATTTAAGGGGGAAACAAAAAATGAAAAAATTTATAAGTGCTTTAACAGTTGGCTTAGTTGCTACAGTACTAACAGCTTGTGGTTCTGGGACAACATCTGGAGGAGGAGACGATGTAACGATTGGTTACTTTCCAAACTTAGACCACGCAGCTGCAATCGTTGGAAAAGAAAAAGGATTTTTCCAAGATGAGCTTGGGGAAACACCAGCAGAATTTCGTAACTTTCCAAATGGAAATGATTTCATGGACGCTTTAGACACAGGAACAATTGATATTGGATATGTTGGACCAGGACCAGCAATTAACTCGTTCTTAGCAGGTGGAGATGTTGTCGTAATAGGGGCTGCAGCCAATGGAGCAACACTTATCGTAGCTCGCGATGGTTCAGGTATTGAAAGTCTTGAAGACTTTGGTGGTAAATCATTCTGTACTCCTGGTAATGGTTGCACACACAATGTTCAATTAGAAATTATGTTAAAGGAACTTGGATTAGAATCTAACCGTGTTGGCGGTACTGTAGAGCACCAATCTCGTATTAATCCAGCAAGTATGATTGGAATGTTTGAACAAGGACAAATTGACGCTGCAGCAGCTCCAGAGCCATGGGGAACATATCTTGTAGAAGAATTAGGTGCTAAAGTAATCGCAGAGTGGGATGATGTTTTCTTAGGTGAAACATTACCAAGTGTTGTCATTGTAACGACTAACAAATATTTAGAAGAAAATCCTGATATTGTAGATGCTGTTTTACGCGGTCACAAATCTTCAGTTAATTTCGCTCATGAGAACACAGATGAAACATTAGAAACGGTTAATGACTTACTCTATAACCTTACTCAAAACCGTTTGCCTGAACAGGTATTACAAAATGCATGGACTAGAATGGCTGTAACAACTGAAACTCATGCAGATGCTTTACAAGCATGGGCTGATGCTTCATATGAACTTAAGTTTATGGATAAAGAACCTAACCTAGATGGTTTCGTCGATACAAGTCGATTAGATGCTATTATGGGTCAGTAAAATGTACTGAAACCGATGGAGAAACTTTCTCTGTCGGTTTCTTTTTACCCTATCGAACTTCTGAAACTTTCGCAAACTCAAAAAGGGATTGACTTTGATTAAGCCAATCCCTTTGAGTTTACTTTAATGATGCTAATATTTGCTCTGTTACCTTCTCGCCTTGGTCAATGCAATCAGGTAATCCAAGTCCTTCATATGGTGCTCCAGCAACATATAATCCTTGTAATTCTGTAGCTACCTTCTTTTTTAAATAGTCTATTTTCTGCTTATGCCCGACCATGTATTGAGGCATCGATTCCTTCCATCTAGTAATACGATAGAATTCAGGTGGTGCCTCAATATTCATCGTTCTCTTTAAGTCATTTAATACTACATGTAAAATCGTTTCATCTGACTCATTTACAATTGCATCATCACCAAAGCGACCTACGTAACATCTAAGTAATGCATAGCCTTCTGGAGTTGAATGTTTCCATTTTTTATGAGTCCATGTACAGGCAGTAATTGAGTAATCACTCTTTTTAGCCACCAAAAATCCAGTACCTGTTACTTCTACATCTAATTTATCTAGTGGAAACGCCAAAGCAACTGTTGCTACTGATGTTGACGGCATTTCTTCTAAATAACTAAGGAAATCATACTCTCGTAACATATTTCTTGTAACATGTTGAGGTGTTGTAACAACTACTCGGTCATAGGTTTCGCTTTCACCATTGGTTAATCGAATTTCAAAGGATTTGTCAGCATTTTGTGTAATTTTTTCTACCCCTAGCCCCTTGTTAACCGAATCTTCATCTAAATGATTTTCGATACTGTCTACGAAAGAACTAAGCCCCCGTTTGAAGGATAAAAACATCCCCTTTGGCTTAGCTGGCTGAACAATTTTAGGAGGTTTTGGTATTGATTTTTTCATACCTAAGATTAAACTTCGATGCTTTTGTTCCACTTGATGAAATTGTGGAAAGGTAGCCATTAAGCTTAATCTATCAATGTCTCCAGCATAGATCCCAGAAAGAAGAGGTTCTATTAAATTATCTACAACCTCGTTACCTAAACGCTTGCGAAAGAAAGATCCTAAAGATTGGTCCTGATTAGGATCCGATGTTCTAGGAATGAAAACATCAGCGGCAGCCCTCACTTTACCAAGAGGAGAAAAAAGCTTTGTCGTTGCAAATGGGCCAATCTTTGTTGGAATACCCATAATTGCACCACCTGGAATCGGATACAGTTCGTTGCCCTTTAACACATATGATTGTCCAGTATCATTATAAACAAGCTCTTTCTCTAACCCTACTTCCTTCGCTAGTTTAGAGGCACTTAATTTTCTAGCTAAAAAAGAATCTGGGCCCTTTTCAATAACAAAGCCCTTAGTATAGTCTGTATCAATCTTACCACCGAGTTTATTATTTAATTCATAAAGGTTATATTCGATAGGAAGACCCTTTGCTAATGTTTCCTTTTGTAAATAATAAGCAATAGTTAATCCTGTAATCCCTCCACCAATAATAGCAACCCGCTTTGATTCCTGGTTCACTAGTTGACACGAACTTTCTCATTCAGTTTTTGCGTAACTACTGTTGCAAGACAATCTATAAACTCTTCCTTTGCATTTGGCATTTCAGGACGTAGGTATTGTAGTCCAAGTTCATCTGTAACAACTTTACATTCATAGTCATTATCATATAGAACCTCTAAATGATCTGCTACAAAACCAACAGGGCAATAAACCATAGTTGTATAGCCTTCCTTTTCATGTAAGTCTCTCGTCAACACTTGTACATCTGGACCTATCCAAGGCTCTGGGGTATTCCCCTCACTTTGCCAGCCAATTGTGTAATGCTTAATATTAGCTTGCTTAGCTACAAGGTCTGCTGTTTCCTTCAGTTGCTCTGGGTACGGATCTCCAGCAGCAATGATTTTCTCAGGTAAACTATGAGCAGAGAAGATAAATACCGCTTTCTCTTCAACCTCTATTTTCTTCATTGTTTCTTTTACCTGATTTACCCAATAATCTATAAACTTCGGCTCATCATACCAACTATCAATACTATGAATAACTGGTCCACCAATCTTTTCAGACTCTTCCTTCGCACGGCCATTGTAAGACTTCACACTAAACGTAGAGAAGTGAGGTGCTAAAACAATACTAATTGCTTCCTCAATACCGTCCTCCTTCATTTGATGTACAGCATCCTCAATAAATGGGTCAATATGCTTTAAACCAAGATACATTTTAAATGTAACATCATCATACTCTTTATTTAATTTAGCTTCTAAGCCTTCAGCTTGTGCTAATGTAATTTTAGCAAGGGGGCTAATTCCGCCTATTGCTTCGTACCTTTCTGTAAGTTCATCTAATGCTTCTTGAGACGGCTTTCGCCCGCGGCGTATATGTGTATAATAAGGCTCAACTTCCTCTAAACTTCTAGGAGTACCATATGCCATAACAAGAAGTCCGATTGTTTTCTTTGCCATTTTACCACTCCACTCCGTTCTTATTTTTGAGATGTATATTCATGTACAAATGCTGTTAATCTTTTCAATGTATCAGGTTTAACTTCTGGGAATACCCCATGCCCAAGATTAAAGATAAAACTACCATCTGACTGTAATCCCTGGTCTAAAATTGCTTTCGCTCTTTCTTCAATAACTTCCCACGGTGCCATAAGAATTGTCGGGTCTAGGTTACCTTGTACCGTTTTCGTTATACCTTTTGCTCTTGCTTCTTGAATCGGCAAACGCCAGTCAAGTCCTACAACATCTAATGGGAGGTCATGCCATTCATTGACTAAGTGACTTGCTCCTACACCGAACATAATTAATGGCACTCCTTCACCTTTTAATGCAGTGAAGATCTTCGTCATACATGGTTTAACAAATGTGCGATAATCTTGTACATTTAAAGTCCCTACCCATGAATCAAAGATTTGAATTGCTTGCGCGCCAGCTGCAATTTGTGATTTTACATATGTAATCGTTGTATCAGCTAGCTTGTCCATTAATAAATGCCAAGCTTCTGGCTCTGAATACATAAATGCCTTAGTTTTATGATAATTTCTTGATGGACCGCCTTCAATCATATAGCTTGCTAATGTGAAAGGTGCACCACCAAAGCTAATTAAAGGTACAGTTAACTGCTCACGAAGAAGCTTGATCGTATCTAGTACATACGGTACATCTTGTTCAGGGTTAATTTCACCTAATTTCTCAACATCAGCTTTTGAACGAATTGGATTATCGATGACAGGACCAATGCCTGATTTAATCTCTACATCAACGCCGATTGCTGGAAGTGGTGTCATAATGTCTTTATAAAGAATTGCTGCATCATTATTATATTGGTCAACTGGTAGCTTTGTTACATAAGCACAAAGCTCAGGTTGATGTGTAATTTCAAATAGAGAATATTTCTCTTTAATTTTACGGTATTCTGGTTGAGAACGTCCTGCTTGCCTCATATACCACACTGGAGTATGACTAACGCTCTCCCCTCTACATGCTCTCAAAAAGTTATCATTAAATACTTGATTACTCATCCCTACACACCTTTCTTCATTCACTCTATAATCTCTACATGTTAATCTTTCATATCAAATAAATATAGCATTCCATCATTCATTAGTTATTGTAAACCAATCAATTAAAAAAATCATTTTCTTACACTCTCTTCTACTATAATCGGCAGTGAATTTAAAGTATATACAACGACGTAAAGTGTCATAAAATTGATGAATTCAAAAATAACTCCATATTTATTGAGAGCATTGAAAATGTCCATAATAGACGATTAAAGAAGTGATAATGGCTTCGTATATTACTTTAGCCCACTAAAAAAGTGAAAACCACACTTTTTCAGTGGGCTGTGCTTTTTAAGTATCAAGTTCAAACCAAAAAAGCCTGTAAGATTATTTAACAATATTTTCAAGTGCTAATTTCATACATGGTACGATAACTAACAAGAGATGTTAGCTATATAGCGTCAACAAAGGGGTGTATTTACATGAAGGCAAAAACAAAAGCGAACACAAGAAGCAGAAAACAAATACCTTTTGATGATTTGTACCCTTTCTTTCAACCTATTATCGGTGCTGACCAAAGAGCAATTGCAGGCTATGAAATATTGGGAAGAAGAAAGACTAGAGACACCCTCTCTAGTCTTGGTCCCTATTTCAATGATCCTAATATAGCTGTTCCAGAAAAAATTAGAGTCGATTCAATTATAAGAAAGAAGGCATTACAAACAATCACACAACAAAAAATGAAAGAGAATTGCCTTTATTTTTTTAATATTAATCCTCTACTCTTTACAGAAGAATTTGATGAAGAATTTTATTTATCATTGCTGAATAGCGAAAGAAAAGGGATAAATTACTCACAAATTGTTATAGAAATAACTGAGGATTCTTTTGCTGAAAATGAGAGAAGGATTAAAAAACAGCTAAATAAATACCGTGAATTAGGTTGTAAAATAGCAATCGATGATGTTGGAAAAGGATTTAGTAACTTGGAAAGAATCGCTTCAATTAATCCGAATATACTGAAAATAGACCTACTTCTTGTACAAAGAAGTACAAATTCTAGCTCCTATCGAAATGTGCTACACGCCCTTTCCGTGCTCTCACAAAAACTAGGTGCCTCTCTATTATTTGAAGGAATTGAAACATTAGAAAATGTAAAGAATGCGTGGAAGAATGGAGCCCAATATTATCAAGGCTATTTTTTTGCCAAGCCACAACCTAGTTTAGTACCAGATATTAGCAATTCAAAAACCTTAAATGCTCAATTAGAATTTATGATTCAAAAAGAAGTTGAACGACTTAATCAGCACTTCTCTTTTGAAGAACATTTTAATGCATTACTTTCGGACAACATCAGCTCTGTCAATTTCGACGACTATGACAAATCAATTCAAAAGATTACTAGATTCTTGCCAGAGAACTGCTACAGAGTATATCTATGTGATCGCCTAGGTTACCAAAAATCAGCCAATCATATAAAAAATCAAACGAAAGATTGGGCTATTGAAAATGAATATCTAAATAAAAATTGGAGCTGGCGTCCATATTTTTTACAAAATATTGTTAGTATGAGTATGAATCAAAAAGGCTATTTGTCTGATTCTTACTGTGATCTTGAAACAAACAAATTAACACAAACATTTTCATATCCAATTGAACAAAACCTATACCTATTTATCGATATTAAAAACACCCATGGAATAAAATCCTAATATAATGTTTGTTTTTCAAAACATATGGTAAAAACCTATAAAACACCCTCCTTTAATTAAAAATTCTAAAAAAAAACACAAGTTAAATTTTTGTGGTAAAATATACTCAAGTTTACTGCGGAATAAATAGCTTACAACATAGCTCATAAGGAGGACATCATGAATTGGAATAAATCAAGTCTACGCTTTAAAATCCTAGGTGCCCTAAGTGCTGTACTAGGATTATTTTTTATTGGTTTCATCATTATTTTTTCTCAGTTTAATATTATTGAAACTGAGACCGAAACATTAGAAAAATCTAGCAATCATGCGATAGAGGTAGTGGAGTTCCAATCACTATTTAACTCGAAGTATATAGACATATTAAACTTAGTGTATCAGGATGAATTTAATAGCGAGGCATACAACCTCAAAAACGAACAATTAAACGAAATTTTATCGAGGTTAGAATTAGCTGTTGATACAGAAGAAGAGCAATGGCTCTATGACACACTTCTTACATATAATAACGAATTCAATAGCCGTGTTGATGGGATTATTGAAGGAAGAGTTTCTATTAATGACTACACAATTCGAATGCTTACAACGTTTACAGATGATACAGAGCAAGTGAGCACGCAACTCGAACAATTATTAAAAGAAGATGCAGAGCATGCCTCAGCTGAAGTTCATTTTGCATTAAACCAATCAGTATTAATTAGTATCATTGCCTTTGTTGCTGCTGCCATTACAGGTGGAATTCTTTTTATTTTCCTTGGCAATTCCATCAATAAATCTGTTCATAATACTCTTCATGTAGCAAACAAAGTGAGTGAAGGTGATTTGACAATTGAGGATATTACAAAACATTCTAATGATGAGCTAGGACAACTTAGTCATTCTATTAATAAGATGACTGCAAATTTGCGTCAACTCGTTTCAGAAATTACACTAGTTTCACAGTCTGTAGCATCTTCTAGTCATGAGCTTGTTGCCTCATCTGAGCAAGTAAACTCAGGTTCACAGCAAGTGGCAGGGTCTCTACAGCAGATGGCAAGTGGTCATGTTGATTTGAATCATTCAATCGAACGTTCTGCATCTACATTTAAAGAAATGGAAGATGAATTAAATAACGTGAAACATGCTACTAGTTCCATTTTATCAGAAGCTAATACATCTAACCTTCATGCTGAAGACGGTGAAAAGAGACTTACAGAATCAATTAACGCGATAACGAATATACGCAAACAAAATGAAGCAAATGTCGCTGTCATTGAAGAACTTGGCGAAAACTCAAAAGAAATTAACAATATTATTAAAATGATTCAAGAAATTTCATCACAAACAAGTTTACTATCACTAAATGCAGCAATTGAAGCAGCACGAGCAGGTGAAGCTGGGAAAGGATTCGCAGTTGTCGCTGACGAGATCAGAAAGCTTTCTTCTCAAAGTGAGAAAGCCACAACGACTATTTCTGAAATCATTACTAATATTTCAATTCAAGTAGAACAATCAGTTTCAAAATCTCGTGAAAGTGCACAGATTATTCAAGATGGTGAACAGTCAATTCTTGAAACAAGTAAAGCCTTTAGTGACATTGTACAATCAGTCGCTCTTGTATTATCTCAAGCAAATGAAATCGACCATCTAGTTAATAATGTAAACAAGAAAAGTATCGATATCTTACATGCAGTAGAAGGAATACGTGAAATTTCAAATCAATCGACAGAATCAACAGAAATGATCTCAGCTACAATGCAAGAACAAGTGTCAACAATGGAAAATGTCACTCAATCTGCTGAAGACTTATCGAAAGTCGCGATTGAATTAGAAGAAAAGATATCTAGTTTTAAAATTTAAAGCTACAAGGGGTGTGCCTAAGGTTGAATATTTACCTTAAGGGACACCCTCTTTTTTGATTATCGACGTTAGTACCAAGAGTTTGCAATGGTTTCGTATTTCATTCCTAAGTTATCAGTAATAATGACTCGTAGTTCAATATTTTCCATATCTACACCATTTTGATTTTCTAGCTTAATAAAGTCGTGATAATATATGCTCTCACTATAAGAATCTGAATGAAAGTTTTGATTTTGCTGTAGTAGATCCAACTCTTGTGCTAGTGTCCCATCGATATAAAGAAAAGCATTGGCACTTTTCATTTTAAAATCATTACTGTTTTTTACAATAAATTCATTTTCTAAACGATTATGAATATCAATGTTCACACTTATTTCTTGATTACCATGGTTCTGTACATCTGCATGAGTCATGATACGCGAATCTAACTGCTCTTTAAACCGTAAATCAAGTAACTTCTCACTTCTTTTGCTCACTTTCGAGGTTGCCATCACCTGTGTTTCATAGTTCCCTTTTAACGGAAGTCTATATTCTAGCGAGTAATTTAATCCATTCGTATTCGTTACTTGTAATTCTGTCCATTCCCTATCATCTTCTTCACGATACAACATAGATAATTGCTCATCAGCCATGAGCTCACGTAAACTCCATTCAATTAACACATCTATCTGGTCCTCTTCCAAATTTACATTGGTTATCTGATAATTCTTCTCTCGTACCCATAACTGCTCTTCTAAGATTTCATCCATTGTCATTTGTACCTCTGTATTTATGCCTTGGACAGAGTGATTGATATTCTGAACTTCATATTGTAGGTTGCTTATGTTGTGCATTCTTTGTTGAATATCGTTGATTTTGTTAAAACTAGCTATATTCAAAATAATAAGAACCATAATAGCAGCACTAAAAATAATCTCCCGCCTTTTCAATTCCTCACCTCCACATTACAGTTTATCAGGGATTATTTAACTTCGCTCTGAAATTTCTAAAAGAAAAGCGCAAAAAACGAGTACAAGCCAAATAGCCTATACTCGTTTCTTATATTTTACCAAATTAAAAACCAAACCCCATACTAACATCCGCGACATTAGATAGCTCTCCTGTTTGGTCAGTTAGTGGGTCGTACGGAACAACGACGTAGTTCTTTAATGAAAATAAATTAACAGGTGACACAATATAGTGCCCTTCCCCGATACTCGTACCGACTTTTCTTACATCGTTATTGCTGGTTACTTCGTATATATGATAATGGACCCTCTCATCTTCCGAAGGCTTCCAATTTAACTCTACACCTAAAAACGAACGTCCACCTAGCGTTATTGAAGCGGATAAGTCATTTATAGTCATAAGACGGATCGGTGGTTCTAGGTCAGATACTCCTCTAGGTGGTTCAAACGCTAGCTGTTGATAGCTTGATGGCAACTCATTCAAAATATCTTTAAATAAAGCTGTTGGATAAGAGCTACCCCCTTTTAAATATTGGTCAACCGTTGTTACATCATGCCCCATCCAAACGGTCCCGACAACTTTTGGTGTGTAGCCAACAAACCAAGCATCTCTTGTACCCCCAGTAACTTCAGTAAAAGAGGTTGTTCCTGTCTTTCCTGCAAGTGCTTGTATACTACTCCCTCTACTTGCTGTCCCATCTGTCACGACAGACTCTAGCATCCTCGTCATATACCAAACAGTTTGTGGGGAAAATACCTGTTGTTCCTCGTTTGAAACTTGACCTATTAAATTACCGTCCTTATTGTAAATTCGTTCAATGAAATAATGGTCCGTATAGCTCCCATCTTTTGCAAAAGGACGATAAGCTTTTGTAATTTCTAAAGGAGACAAACCTTCTAATAATCCACCTAATGCAATTGATAAGCCATCATCAGGTAACTCTACATTCATCTTAGTTAAATAATCCTTAGATAAATCAATGCCAAGCTCATTTAATAACCATACAGCTGGAGCGTTTGCAGAATGTGTAATTGCATCATACATACTGACTTGCCCTTGATACTGTCGATTAAAATTTCTAGGCGTGTAACCGTCGTAATCTAATAGCTCATCTCGTAGCATCGAATATGGTTCATAAACTCCCTCTTCTAATGCTGGAGCATAAACAGCTAACGGCTTCATAGTGGAGCCTGGCTGACGTTTGACATTAACCCTATTTAACCCTTGCCTTACATAATTTCTTCCCCCGTGTACAGCAAGAATCCCTCCTGTTTCAACATCCATTAGGACAAATGCACTCTCAACACTCTCTTCATGACCGGGTAAATATGCTTCATTTTTTATCGCTTTAAAGGAAACTTCTTGAGCTTCTCTATCCATTGGAACGACAATTGTATATCCACCAGTTAATACCTCTTCATTAGAAAGCTGATACTTTTCTTCTACTTCATCAAGAACCATATCAACATACGTTGTATACGCATCATTTTGACTAAAGCGAGACACATCTAAATTTACTGTTCTTCCTTGATAACGAACTGCTTCTTCAGGAGTAAGATATCCTTGTCTTTCCATCACACTTAAGACTAAATCACGTCGCATCTTACTTCTCTCTATGTTATTTATTGGAGAATAGCTATTTGGTGCCTTAGGCATACCCGCTAATAACGCTCCTTCTTCAATCGTTAACTCAGAAACATTTTTATTAAAATATAGCTTCGATGCAGATTGAATACCATGAGCACCATGACCAAAGTAAATTCGATTCAAGTACATTTCAAGTAGCTCAAGCTTACTGTATCTTCTCTCTAGATTCATAGCAATTAGAACTTCTTTTGTCTTTCTTAGCCACGTTTTATCATGAGAGAGAAACGTATTTTTTGCTAGCTGTTGCGTTATCGTACTTCCTCCCTCAACTTTAGAGCCAGCCAGTATATCACGATACAGTGCGCGACCAATCGCTCGAATGTCTATACCTTGATGTGTATAGAAACGATTATCCTCAATTGCAACAAAAGCATCTTGAACATGCTGGGGTATATCTTGAATTTCTACTAGCTCTCTATTTTCCACGAAAAGCTGTGTAATTAGCTCACCATTTTGATCTACGATATATGACGATGAATTCATAACTAATTTTTTATTATCTATTACATAGTTACCAGCGAATATAATGAATAAGTAAATGATAAGTCCTACTATTAGTGTTCCACTAAAAATTACAGTACCAAGAAGTAATCGTTTTTTAGTAAGATAACTACCCATAAAACAACTCCCAATTTTAAGTTTCAATTGCCAATTTTCAAATGGCTAATCGTTAATTACATTCAAACAAAACCAATGACATATACTTACGTTCTATGGTAAACCAACCTTTGGTCCATATAAAAAAATCCTCATCTACTATTAGATGAGGTTATTTTATCTATTATATTATAGACCATTCGACAAAACTAGCCAAAAGTTTTACTTTACGAGTTGATGACGGTGAGCATATATGGCAATTTGCGTACGGTCTTCTACATCCAATTTTGCTAATATATTACTAACATGTGTTTTCACTGTTTTAACACCTATGAATAGTTTATCTGCTATATCCTGATTCGTTTTACCATCACCTATTAAACACAATACTTCTAACTCTCGTGGTGTGAGCTGTTCATGAGGTAGCTTCTGAGACTGCTTTCTCATTCTTTCCATCATCTTGCTCGTTACTTGTGATTCGACAATGGATTCTCCGTTATAGGCTGCTCTTATTGCAGCAGCTATCTCCGTTGCCCTTGATGTTTTTAATAAATAACTAAAAGCTCCCGCTTCTATAACTGGATACACTTTTTCATCATCAATAAAGCTAGTTAACACAATTACTTTCGTAGTCGGAAAGCTTGATACAATCTGTTTTGTCGCTTCAATCCCACCGATTCCTTCCATCACTAAATCCATTAACACAACATCAGGTTTGTATTTATGTGCCAAAGTGATTCCTTCTTCCCCACTTGAGGCTTCTCCTACAACATCTAAATCTTCTTCTGTCGCTAAATATGTGCTTAAGCCCATTCGAACCATTTCGTGGTCATCCACAAGCAACACCTTAATCAATCAAGCCCTCTCCTTTACGATAGGAATCACCGCTTCAATTTGTGTTCCTTTTCCTTTAATAGACACAATTTCAAATACTCCCCCTACTTCATATACACGTTCACGCATCGTTTGTAATCCATATGAGCCCGTTTTTTTAGTAGACGTATCAAAACCAACTCCATTATCTATTATTTTTAAACGAATTTGCTCGTTGCTTTCCCGTAATTGAAGTTCCACCTTCTTTGCCTTCGCGTGACGTAATATATTCGAAAGTCCTTCTTGAACAATTCTAAAAAGGTGGTCTTCGATTCCTTTAGCGATATGGTCTGTAAGTTCATCAATTTTCCAAGTAATCGCTAATTCGTTTTTTGATTTTAGTTCAGTTAATAACTCTTCAATTCCTTGCTTTAACTTTTTTCCTTCTAAATGAGTTGGTCTTAAATGTAATAGCAACGCTCTCATTTCCGATTGAGCTGTGGCTGCCATAGTCTCCACTAATTCTATTTGTTTTTCTCCTTTGACTGGGTCTTTCTTCAACGTCGTCTTTAATGCTGCTGTCATCATTGAAATCGCGAATAGCTGTTGGCTGACCGCATCATGCAAGTCTCTTGCTAATCGTTGCCTCTCCTCACTAACTGCAGTTTGTTTAATGGTTTCCTGCCATCTCGATCGCTCTGCCGATAGCCTTTGGAGGGATGCAACTTGCTCTTCAATTCGGGTCGCCATCGTATTCATTCTCTGCCCCATTACGCCAATCTCATCATGACCTAATTCTGAAATACGATGGGCAAAGTTTCCTCGTTCATACGCCATCGTTCCTTCGGTTAATTGTTCTAATCGTTTTTTTACTCCATTCCCAATTAAATAACCAAAGATAGAGCCAATACTAATACATACGAAGGGAATCAGTAAAAAAAGTGGTGTCCCGAGGAGCTTTTTTTGAAACAAAACAGCAAACCCTTGCTGTTCACCATATGTTAAAACAAAAACAATAAATACACCTGTTAGTAAGCTAATCCAAACAGAGTTACGCATATATTGCCATTGTAAATTGACTAATTTATGATTCTTCATTACACATACCTCACATCAATATCACCAATAAATAGAGAAAGGACGATCTTTACCCTTCTTTCCGCTTCTTTATAATCTGATGTTGAATATTCAATGGTTGGGTTAAAGCCACTTTGTCTACTTTCTAGAACATTTAAATCCCCAATTGTCACCATTGACTGTACATGGACATCTAAATCATATGGAATATAAATATCTATATCACCTATCCACCCTTGAATAATAACGACCGTTTCTCCTTCAGGAATAATAGCCTTCGAAAGGTCAATTTTTATATCGCCAATTCCGTTTCTTATATTCATATCACGTAATTCAAACTGGTGATGCAATAGGTGAAGATCGCCAATAAACGTACTTTTAAAGGTTGGAGCTGTTAGAATCTTTTCCTTCTTTTTCTCTTCCTTTTGCTTCACACTTTTTTCTTCATATATTGTCTTATCAATTTCTTCGCTAAACCAGTCATCATCCTCTTTGCTTCTCTTTTGACTACCTGTTAAAAGGCGATAACCAAAATAAATGAAAGCAAGTGCCACTAATATACCTGCGATATTGATTCGAAAGACATTTTCAAATAGTGCAATGACTGCAATTAGAAAGAAGATAAGGCTAATAACCTTACGCTGCTTTTGATAGAAAAAAAGACCTATAACAAAAAAGATAAGGGGACCAATTATACTACCAAGATTGAAATTAAGATGGAACGTATTAAATAATACGCTTACTCCTATTAAAATGATAATCATACCTATTAATACATTTCGCGACGTTTTCACTTTAACCGTCCCCCTTTCTTACCTAATCACTACTTCTCCTGATGAAGTTCTAATATTGATTTGATTTGCTCCATCTCCAACTGTTCCTATATAATTCCTCTTCCCTAAGCTCGTATAAGATATTGGCAAGTTACTTACTACACTTCCTGAAGACGTATTAACTTCTAAAGTGAATGAAGGTTGTGGAATATGGAGCTCAATGTCTCCGGAGCTTGTTTGAAAGTCAATTGTACCATTTTCATTTATATAGGATAAAAATACATCCCCGGAAGATGTCCTTCCTCTAATCTCACCTGAAACTCCATCAATTACGATATTACCAGAGCTACTTGAAAGCGAGATTTCATTTGTTTGTAATTGAGTACCATTGAAGTCACCAGAAGAGCTTACAAACGTTAGCATATTAATCGTACCTCGAACACTTTTTACATCACCTGAGCTCATTTTAGCTGAAAATACATCTAATGTAACCTCATCATGAATTGAAATATCCCCAGAGCTTGACGTTATATGGAGCTCCTGCTGAAATTGCTCTGGTAAATCTAACTTTAAACTTACATGCGAACGTCCAAAGGAAAACCACCGATTTCTTTTGCTTACTTCAACCCTCAATGTAGAGCCTACTACCCTCGTAACTAAGTCCACGTCACCTTGTGATGAACGACCATGAAGATCTACTGTAATACCAGAATCAGACGTTGAAAAAATATTAACATCTGTACTTGAAGTCACAATTTCTACCTTCTCAATCTGCTCCAAACCAAACTCTTGTTTATCTTGTATATTCACTTGTTTAGAAAAAGATTGTGTAACTGTCATAATCCCCACTACAGCGCCAATAAAAATTAAAAGTATGCCGACGATCTTCTTCATTTTTCCAGCCTCCACCATTTTTTACTAACTAGCAACAGTTTACTATAACCCTTGATAAGTGCGTACAACAAATTAATAACAATCACTTTAATAGTTGTGAATTTGTAGTAATTTGTAATGATGCTGGGAGAAAAGGTCCGTTTTGACCTTTTCTCCCAGCATCGAACCTCATAAAAAATTCTTGACACCTTAATTAGTGACCCTCTGCTTGAGGTTAGTAAATTCCTGTTCTAGTTTTTCATCTAATAGTACAGGAGTTCCAACAAATTCTTTCTCGTCTACCATTGATACACGATTTCTTGTTTCCATTTCAAAGATTCGCTCTTCCATTCTTGCAAAACCTTTTTCAGCTTGTTCACTATCAAATTTAACGATTGCCTCATGCATTTTTTCTTTAGTTCGTGCTGCATTTGCTCTCGCAAGTAGAGCATTTTTCTTATCACGTAACTGAGTGAACTTCTCTAACATTGCCTCTAGATTTTCTTTTAAATCCAATACTTCAATTTGATTCTTTTCGGCTAAATCCTTGTAATACTCAGCCTTTTCTTCATATCGTTTCTTTTCATAGAATGCCTTACGAGCTAGTACCTCTTCTCCTGCCTTCAATGCTAATTCAGCCTGTTTTAATCTTTTAGCAGCTAGGAGCTCCATTTCTTGTTGTTGATTTTGAAATTTTGACTCTAACATCATTTGTTTAGTAATTGCTTCTTTTCCTTTGTTAATCTCCTCATCTAAATCACGTAAATACTGGTTTAACATACTTACTGGATTTTCTATTTGATTTAATCCCTCGTGAATTGTTGCCATTGTAATGTCTCGAATTCTTCTAAATACCATTATTTATTCCTCCTAAAATTTTGATTTTATCTTACTAATAAAACCTTATTTTTTCTCCATAATTCTTTCCCACTCATCATCAAATGAGCTTTCAATCTTTGCACCTTTTCCATCAATAATTACTTCTCCTTCGTTTGAATCAGCTTTTTGTACATAAGAAGAGCACTTAATCAAACGATAACCAAAGTAAATGATAGCTCCAGATACGAGTATCCCGATAAAAAGATGAGATTTCCCAATTAAGATAAGTGTACCTAAAGCTAAGACCACACCTCCAAAAAATTTCTGTCCATTCTGGATTTTGCTATAACCATAGATGATTAGTAACGCAGATAATGCTAACCCAATTAATCCGCCTAAATGAATCCCTAAAGTGGAAAGTAATAAGCTTCCACCGACGAATAACAAGAGCAAGCCTACGAGCGCTTTTCCTGACCAGTTCATTCAATATCGCCTCCTTCTGATTTCAGTTTAGGTCCTTTTTGTTTTTCGCAAAACGCTCATAAGAAGGGTTTTCATCTCAGTCTCTAGACTGAATTACAATGTGACACTTTACTGAATTAGTAGTCAGGTTAATATCATTTAAGATATAAATTCGGTATAATTACACTACGATGATAGAATAATGTTTTATTCTTTTACATACACATCAACATGATGAAAGTATGGACTATTACTGGAGGTGCTACATTAGTGTCAGAATTATCAATATGGCTTGCCTTTTTAGCAGGTATCGTCTCTTTTTTATCTCCATGTATTTTTCCGCTAGTTCCTGTCTATTTAGCTCAATTAACAGGGACAAACATTAGTGATAATCAAATCCATGCGGATAGAAAATTGATACTCACGAGAAGTATCGGTTTTATTATCGGGTTCACGACTATCTTTTTACTTTTAGGAGCATCCTCTTCCTTTATTGGACAAATTTTCTGGGAGAATCGTAAGCTTTTTGAACAAATTGGTGGAATTATTATTGTAGTGCTCGGTTTACAAATGTATGGAATTATTTCTATCCGAATGCTAATAAGCGAAAAAAGATTAAAAGACAATCCAAAGAAGTCCTCAAGTTTTGCTAGCTCAGTATTAATAGGCTTTCTCTTTGGTACAGGCTGGTCACCATGTATTGGTCTTGTTCTTTCTTCAATTCTTATACTAGCAAGTCAAGCTGAGACAATGTTTTATGGTATGTTTATGTTGTTTGTCTACTCTATGGGTCTTGGTATTCCATTTTTAATCGTCGCACTTATTTACTCTCGTTCATTAAATAAAATGAGAAAGTTAAACAAGATTTTACCTAAGATTCAGAAAATCAGCGGTGTCATTATGATTATTCTTGGTATTCTTTTATTTACTGGACAATTTGCTGTCATTTCAGCTTATTTAGCACGATTTATCCCAATAAACTTTTGAGAGGTGAGCTATTCATATGAATCAACTGCTTAACAAGGAGTTAGATGGACTATTTCAAGAAATGGTAGAGATTAGGCGTCATTTACACCAACACCCTGAGTTATCTTTTCAAGAAGTAAAAACGCCCGCTCTTATTGCGGAATTTCATCAAAATCTTGGTCATGAAGTCCGTACAAATGTCGGTAGTCGTGGGGTTGTGGCTACATTAAAAGGAGCAAAGCCAGGGAAAACAATTGCATTACGCGCTGATTTTGACGCCCTTCCAATTCAGGATGCAAAGGACGTATCTTATAAATCAACGATAGATGGTGTTATGCATGCATGTGGTCATGATGGACATACAGCCACACTCCTTTGTCTTGCGAAAGCGCTAAATAAAATACAAAAAGAACTGTCTGGTACGATTGTATTCATCCACCAACACGCAGAAGAATACGCACCAGGTGGAGCAATTGAAATGATTAAAGATGGATGCTTAGATGGTGTTGATTACATTTTCGGAACTCACTTATGGGCAACAGAGCCTTTAGGTAAATTACAATATTGCAAAGGTCCAGTTATGGCAGCCGCTGACCGATTTGAAATTACGATTCACGGTCAAGGTGGACATGGAGCGCAGCCTCACCTTACAAAAGATGCAATCGTTGTTGGGTCTCAGCTAGTTATGAATTTACAACAGCTTGTTAGCAGAAAAGTAGACCCATTAAAATCAGCTGTCCTCTCCATTGGCTCCTTTGATGCTAGAAATGCTTTTAATGTTATTGCCAATTCAGCAAAGTTAATTGGGACTGTTCGAACATTTGATGAAGGTGTTCGTGATTTAATGGAAGAAGAAATAAAAAGAGTCGTTGATGGAACATGCTTAGCTGCTGATGTAACAGCAGACTATGAGTATATTCGTGGATACCCTGCTGTTGTCAACCATGACGAGGAAACAGATACACTAGTAGAAATAGTATCGACCATTCCTGACCTAACAGAACTAGAACATATGACTCCTCAAATGGGTGGAGAAGACTTTGCCTACTACTTACAGCATGTCAAAGGTTCGTTCTTCTTTATTGGCGCTAGAAATCCAGAGTGGCAAGTTGCCTATCCTCACCACCATCCTAGATTCGATATTGATGAACGCTCAATGCTGATTGCAGCAAAAGCATTAGGAGAAATTGCGTTACACTATACAAATATCCAATAACTTTAGGAACAAAAACGGCAAAGCGGTCTTTTGTTTAAGTATTTTTTATTTTCCTAAGCCAGAAAAGGGCCGCTCATGATTGAGCGACCCTTTTCATATAAAACTCGTTATCAAACTTTTTGAGAAACATCTCCTAACACACGCAAGCGATATCCATTTATCGCTGTTTCACCTAGTACATCTAAGAAATGATAATTGGCAGCGGCTCCAACGATCGCACCAACCCCAGGTATCAACTGGAGCATTTTTAATAAATCAATATGGTCCCGGTATTCTAATTGAAATTCCTGCCAATTAATGTTCTTTAGATATG
The DNA here is from genome assembly GCF_002335805.1 of Bacillus sp. FJAT-45350. Lineage (NCBI taxonomy): Bacteria > Bacillati > Bacillota > Bacilli > Caryophanales > Bacillaceae > Bacillus > Bacillus sp. FJAT-45350. The sequence continues at coordinate 2,511,787 of NZ_NISU01000001.1, forward strand.
TTTTACTATCTGGTAAGGTCTTAACATACTCATTCCAGTTTGTTACAATTTCATATACTTCTTTTCGCTTTTCCACGCTTGAAAAAGCTAATTGAAACAAATAAAGAATATAGAGGCGCTCTCTGTAATCTTTTACATCATAACCATAGCTACTAGCTGTATCAAACAAGAACTTCATTTTAATTCCTAGTAGAAGAGGAAAGTCAGCTAGCCCAAGAAGAATGCCACCAGCTCCAGTACCTGCCCCTTCTGCAGCTGCTGTTTTCTTATATGCGTCTAGCGCTTTTCGAACCTCTTGTTCTCTTTCTTGTAAATTACTGCTTTCTAACGGTGTTTTTTTTGCTGTATATTCAGACCCAACAAGAGTTGCTTGAACCATATTTCTTATACTCGTTGTTATTACTTGGTGAATCTTTGCTGGTATCATTCCATTCATTTTCTTTTGAATTTTTTTTGCATACTTTGCCGTCATCGATTGCTGTTTTGTCATTTTTCTTTTCCATCGCTTTAACTCATCTGCTGCTTGTTGTTCGTAACTATTCATTTATCGACCTTCTCTCTAGAGCTTATTCACAATGGGTGTGTAAAAGATACCTTTAGTAATTCTTATGCGGCTTTCTTTCGCCGATGCACTAATTTATAGCCATATGTATAACTAAAGATAGCACCAATTAGTAAAAGAAGAATACTATTTAGACCTTCCCCAAGAACGAACAAGTAGGCAGATAAAATGATTGTTTTGATGACTAGTAACACAAAAACGACAAATGAAAATGCGGATGTTTTACTCTCTTTTTTTATAGGATATAAGTTCACCCAAATTTTTGTATCATGATGATGCCATAGTGTTGATAATTGCAGGCCGGACATATACAAAAATAACAGAAAGACAAGTAATCGAATAAAACCTTCGGGTACAACAGCTAGTAAAATGGCTGCAATGACTAATAGACGTATGTAAACCCCAAAATAATCATTTGCACGAACAAAAGATTTTATATATAAACGTGAAAACGTACTTCGTTTATTAAACGGAATGAAATCAACGATTGCATTAACCCACATTCTCCTTTTCACTGTAGATCGTAGTTTCGGTACATCTGTAAAAGCATTAGCCACTCGATAAAATAATGTTAACATTCGTTCTTCAACTTCTAGTAAATGCTCCCACTTCAAGCTATGCTTTAAGGACAACTTACGATAATATACTAATGATAATACGACCATCAATACACCGATTGCTGCTAGATAAGTAAAAGATGCCTGTACAAAAAGTAAAAACGTAAAGCTTACATTAATAGCAAAACGCAAACAAGCATGCCAAAAGCGCTCCTGTTGCGATGGAAGCATTTGTTCATACCAGCTGCTATGGACATTCCAAAACTTCACAAACAATAATAGAATTAATGTCATATAATAAACCATTCTTTCATCAACAATCCTCTGGGTAAACAAAGGCCCTAATACAATGAAGAAAAGAATAATAACAAAGGCTTGAAAGATGAAAGAATAAATCAGTGAAGCCCGAAAGTACGATTTCAGCCTAGGTTCTAATGGTAATAAAAATACGAGATCACCATGTTTGACAAATGTCCGCACCGGACTTCTGTTTAAATAAAATGCAAAGAAGAGAGTAAAGAATAATGGCACTGGCGCTGATTCAGGTAGCCAGCTTAAAAACACACTGTAATAATAGCCACCTATAATGATTAGTAAGTAAATCGTAAATAAAAATCCACTGTTTCCGATTAAGCGGAGATAACGTATTGCTTCATTCCAGTACTCTTTTACACGTATATTCCAAAGGTCTTTTACATCATTCATTCTAACTCTTCCTTTGTCACTTCAATATAAATATCATCCAATGTAGCGTTAGACATTCCTAACTTCCTTCGCATTTCTTCTAACGTTCCTTCAAGTACAATACTTCCTTGATGAAGAATAATGAATCTGTCACAATAACGCTCTGCCGTAGCAAGGATATGAGTAGACATTAGAACCCCTGCCCCTTTTTCTTTCATATCCTGTATTAAATCTAAGAATGCTTTAATACCAAGTGGATCTAATCCAACAATTGGCTCATCGACAATATAAAGACGTGGATGAACTAAGAAGGCACAAATAATCATTACCTTTTGTCTCATCCCTTTTGAAAAGTGACTAGGAAACCATTTTTTCATTTTTGTCATATTAAATTGTGCTAATAGCTTGTCTGCTCTCTCTTTGTACAGATTTTCTTCAATACCGTAGGCTAACGCAGTTAGCTCAAGGTGCTCCATCAACGTTAATTCCTCATACAATATAGGAGTCTCGGGTATAAAGGCATAGGATGAACGATACTTCTCAGGATTATCAAAAAAATGTTTACCATTAATTTTAATTGTTCCTTTTTTCGGTTCCATTAAGCCCAATATATGTTTAATTGTCGTACTTTTTCCCGCTCCATTTAATCCAATCAGTCCGACGATTTCATTTTCCTTTATCGAGAAATTCACATTTTCTATCACAGGCTTTTTCGGATGATATCCCCCTACTAAGCCTTCCACTTCTAATATCGTGTTCATTTCACTTCCCGCCTCTTCTAACTTGACTTGTTCTTTCTTATCCTTCTTATTGTAAAGAAAGATTTAGCTTGTGGCAAAAATCTCTTTCCTACATTTTCCGATATTGATCGACTTTTGGTCGATGGTAGGTACCTATTGAGTCACTACACAATCAAAATAAGCTAAAAAGCTAGAAATTCTCCTTAGCTTTTTAGCTTATTTTGTAGATTACTCTTTTATATAGGTAGGCATCGGGGTTTTCGTTGGTGGAGCAAAACCTTCTTTATATGATTCATCAATATATTGACGAATTTCCATTGTACTTACTCCTGCCTCACTCATTTGCATAGAATAATGAGCTGTTTCTAAACAAACTCCGCACTTCATCCCATGATCATCCCATACAACTGAATCGTCTCCACTATGTTCATTAATAAAGCAAGCATATACATCTCTATGACCAACAGTATCACCACAACCACAATAACATGGAATATATTCTAATACATCTTGATGATGTGGAACTCTTTCATAAACAGAAACTATATTTTCATGAACTTCATCCAAAAAGGTAGGAAGTACCTCTATCGATACTGTCGCTTCACGAATATCCCCCATAAAATGGTCATGCGCTGAACCTTCATTACTTGCTTCGTTATAACAACCAGCAAGTGTAAGCATAGCTATAATAAGTAGTAAAATGAGCTGCTTCATAGTCATCTCCCTCTAAATCTATATGTTTACAACTCATATTCTACCATGTAACTAATCACGAGAATAATTCAATTTTGTGAAATAATAAAGGACGGCTTTGCTGTCCTTTATTAAATACAATGTGCGAAGTCGCTGCTTTTCTTGAAGACCCATGACAAGTGGGTTTCTTGTCATGGGTCTTGCAGCGGACGAAGCCATTGCTCTTCTTTGAACACGCTATATGCACTGCGTTCTTAATCCCTTGCGTTGTTCTCCAATAAAAGACCCCAACAAAAAACATCCGCCCAACAATTGTCAGACGGATGTATGTTTAATTAGTTAACCAAACGTCCTTCGCCCCAAAATTCTTTGCGAATTTGGACCTTTTGGATTTTACCAGACGCTGTTTTTGGTAACGCATCAGCAAAAGTAATTGATTTTGGTGCTTTGAAATTGGCTAACTTACTTTTGGCAAATTGAATGACTTCCTCTTCTGTTAAGCTATGACCTTCTCTAAGAACAACAACTGCATGTGGGACCTCTCCCCACTTTTCATGAGGCACAGCGACAACAGCAGCTTCTAGTACAGATGGATGGTCATAAAGAACGCCTTCTACTTCGATTGATGAAATATTTTCTCCACCACTAATAATGACATCCTTTTTACGGTCTACAATATCAATATATCCATTTTCATCTACTGTAGCCATATCCCCTGTATGTAACCAGCCGTTTCGAATCGTTTCCGCTGTTGCTTCAGGGTTCTTTAAATATCCTTCCATTACTCCATTTGTTCTCGTAACAATCTCACCTATTGATGAACCATCATGAGGAACCTCATCTCCATTATCATTAACAACCTTAACTTGAGACCCTATCATCGAGTACCCAGCCTTGGCTTTTAGACGATACTGCTCCTCTTTTGGTAAGTCTAAATGATGAGAGCGAATTTGAGACGTTGTGATTAATGGTGAAATTTCCGTCATACCATATACTTGAATAAACTCCCAACCTAAGTCCTCTTCCACTCTCGTAACAAAAGCTGGTGGCGGAGCCGAACCTGCAATAACAACTCGAACATCTTGCTCAATTTTTGGCTTAGACGCATTGAATTCTTCTAAAATCATATTTAAAACAGTAGGTGCCATATGCATTACTGACACATTATGCTGTTGTATTTTATCAAGAATAAGCTTTGGATCGGCTTTACGTAACATAACTTGTGTTGCCCCATTTGCAGTATAATAAAATGGAGAACCCCAACCATTTACGTGGAACATTGGTAGTATATGAAGTAATGTATCACGATCGGATGTACGTAAATGATGCATTGTACATAAAGCGTGTAAATAATTTGAACGGTGAGTTAATAATACACCCTTTGGATTTCCTGTTGTACCACTTGTATATAACAAGCTAGCAATATCAGTTTCTTCTAGCTCCACACGTTCGAAACTATCTGGAGTATACTGGCTTAACCACTTCTCATAGTTTTCACAACCATCATACTCTTTAGTTGCCCCATGAACTATGATTTTCTTTAAAGTGGTTAACTGATCACGAATCGGTTCAATCAAAGAATATAATTCATAATCTACAAATAAAACCTGACTCTCACTATGATTTAAAATGAATACATAGTCTTCTGGCTTAAGGCGTGTATTTAATGGTGTCATAACTCCACCAACTTGGAATACTCCGTAAAAACCTTCAAGCATTTCAATTGTGTTAGGAGCTAAATACGCCACTTTATCGCCTTTATTTATCTTAAGCGCTTTCAAACCATGTGAAAGCTGATTTACTCTCTGATTTAACTGTGAATAAGTAAATGTTCTAGTATCATCAATTAAGGCTGGCTTATCCCCATACAAACTTACTGCTCTGTCCAGAAAACTTGTTAATACTAATGGTACGTGCATACTAGTTCCTCCTTTTAATACTCTCCCCACACTTATATGTGTTATTATTTAAATTTTCAAAATAATTATAGCATAATTACCAATATCTGTACCCCATCTTTCAACAAAAAAATAAACTGTTTTATAACAAAGTAAAGTAAAGTAAGGTAAGGAGATTACTTCCTATTAAATATGTCACTAGGTTGCAACAAACTTTCTCAAACGTTATTCTAATTATCATAACAAAGCTATAGTAGAAAGGTTGATTTTAATGACATACGAATCAAACTGTATTTTTTGTAAAATAATTAAAGATGAAATCCCCTCAGCAAAAGTATATGAAGATGAGAATGTACTTGCCTTTATTGATATTAGTCAAGTTACAAAAGGGCATACACTTGTCATCCCTAAAGTACATCAGGAAAATATATTTGAGCTTAAACCAGAAGTGGCTGCTCATCTATTTTCAGTTGTACCCAAAATTGCCAATGCGGTAAAGAAACAATTCAACCCAGTCGGATTAAACATTTTAAATAATAACGGTAAAGCCGCTGGACAAGCTGTATTCCATTATCACCTACACCTTATACCACGATACGGCGAAGGTGATGGCTACGGAGGCGTATGGAAGGATCATAGTAGCGAATATACTTCAGAAGATCTTCAACAAATAGCAAAAACAATTAAAGCAGGACTTGAATAAAAATATATCTAATTTCGAAATACATAAGGATATACGTACAGGCAAATTATTAGCCAAACGTATATCCTTCTTTTATTTATCTTTTCCTCAATTCAGATTTCTTTTTATGCTCATCTCTCCCATCACTTTTTTCTCTATCCCTATTCTCTTTTACTATTACTAAAAAGTGTCTTATTTAAAAAATAACGAATCTCTTCACCAATGAATATACTTTTCACATTTTATATACTTGCAATATTATTATTCAATGATAGAATAAATACAAATTTATTAAATATTTAAAAAGTAATAGATACGCTACTTAAATCATGTTACGATGAAACTATCATTTTTAACATTAATGTGTTAAAGAGATAAAGGAGTGGGGAAACCAAATGGAGAGAGCTTATAATTTTAATGCTGGACCATCAGCATTACCACTAGAGGTGCTACAGAAAGCACAAGCAGAGCTTATTAATTTTAATCAATCTGGCATGTCAGTTATGGAATTAAGCCACAGAAGTAAGGATTACGAGGGTGTTCATAACAATGCAAAGCAATTACTTGTTGAGTTGATGGGTATACCTGATAATTATGAGGTCCTATTTTTACAAGGTGGAGCAAGCCTGCAATTCTCAATGATTCCAATGAATCTATTAACTGCTGGTAAAGTAGGAAACTATGTTTTAACAGGATCATGGTCTGAAAAGGCAATTAAAGAAGGAAAGCTAATTGGGGAAACTAAGATTGGTGCTAGCAGTAAAGGAGCACAGTATAACTTTATCCCGAAAGCTGAAGACATAGAAACATCTGAGAATGACGCATATTTACACATTACATCTAACAACACAATCTATGGTACGCAATGGAACCAGTATCCCGTCATTGAAGGTGCAAATTTAATCGCTGATATGTCAAGTGACATCTTAAGTCGATCTGTCAATGTAAAGGACTTCGGAATGATTTATGCTGGAGCACAGAAGAATTTAGGTCCTTCTGGTGTAACTGTTGTAATTGTACGTAAAGATTTAATTGAGCATACTCCAGACAATGTTCCAACGATGCTTCGTTACGATACACATGCTAACTCTAACTCTTTATATAATACACCACCTACTTTTGGTATTTATATGTTAGCTAATGTATTAGAATGGGTAAAACAGCAAGGTGGAACTAAAGGAATTGAAGCTCGTAACATTGAGAAGGCAAACATAATCTATAAGGCAATTGATGAGAGCGATGGCTTCTATACTGGTCATGCAGTAAAAGATAGTCGTTCATTAATGAACATAACGTTTAACCTTCCATCTGACGAATTAAATAAGGCCTTCCTAGCGGAAGCAAAAGAGCGAGGATTTGTTGGTCTAAATGGACATCGTTCAGTAGGTGGTTGCCGTGCATCAACATACAATTCTGTTCCACTTGAAGCTTGTGAAGCATTAAGAAACTTTATGCTTGAATTTAAGGGTAAACAATAGCTTTTATACAAATGACAACAAGCACCTACCGCTACAACTATAACGGAGGTGCTTTCTTGAAAAACTATATTAGATTTCAAATATACTATGAAGAAGCGAGCCAGATAGCTATAATCAGTGAAACTAAACTTATTAATGCTTGTTTCATGCTATAAAAACGCCATTTCTTTTTTTCTGAATCTTCATTAGCTAACCGATAAGCTCGTAACAATGTGTTGGCAGTTCCATATGCGAGTAAAAGGGATATGGTAAATAGCGCAAAAATAAGTCCATTCATAGTAAGTCACCCTCCTTAATCAATACTATGATGGATGAGCATTATTCATGAATAATAATAGGTTAAAATAAAACTAGCATATTGTTAGATAAGGAGGCGATAGTATGTCTAAGAGATCATTGATGTATGGGATAATTGCCGGTGGAGCTATCGGAACTATTTGTGCATTACTTACAACACCTTCATCAGGGAAAAAACTACAAGCTTGTTGTAAAGATGGTTATAAAAAACTTGTAGTAAATTTTGAAAATGCAAAACAGCAAACACTTTTCTTAAAAAAACAAGCAGAAGAAACTGCAAAAATAAGTTCTTCATCAATTAAAACTGTTTCACAAGAACTAAAGGCTTCTGTTGATGAATGGAAACAAGAGGTTGAACCAAACCTTAAACAATTAAAAAATAATATCTCAGAGCTACAAGATACAATAGAGGATTCACGCAAGAGATAAATTAAAGTGTAGATTTTTTTGACAATATAGTGTTTTCTCTTTATTTCGAATTACTTTATTGTCAAAATAAAAAGAAAAAAATTTAAAAGATTATTGGGGGAGAACTATGGACAACAACCTGCCTTACTCCACAAAACAGTCGCTTTTGTTCAGTCACAAAGTTGCTCAGTTAAGTAAAGCTTTATGGAAGTCTGTAGAAAAGGATTGGCAAGCATGGATTAAACCATATGATCTAAATATTAATGAACATCATATCCTTGTTATTGCTTACCAACTAGAGGGAGCTTCTATTTCTGATATTGCTAAATTTGGCGTGATGCATGTATCAACTGCATTCAACTTCTCAAAAAAGCTCGAGGAAAGAGGGTACCTTACATTTTCTAAACGAGAAAATGATAAACGTAATACGTATATTTACCTAACAGATGAAGGAAAAGAGTTATTACTAAAGACACTCGAAGACTATAATCCAAGCAGTTATAGTGTGTACAGTGGTGCACTTCCTATCAAAGACTTATACGGTAAATTCCCAGAATTTTCGGAATTAATGAGTATTGTTCGCCATATATACGGGCAAGATTTTATGACTATTTTTGAAAAGTCTTTGGAAAAGTTTGATGAAGAGTTTACTGACGATGAAGGGCCTTTGAAGCCAAAGAAAAAAGAAGCTGAAATGAGCTAATCACTATACATGAGTACTCGTTCAGCTTTCTTCTATATTATGTTCTATCAATGCCTTAAGTAACACATCCATTAATGAACCGTACAGTGACTGTTGTTGCATTGCTTCAATAACAGCTTTTGGTTTAAGCTTTATTGTAAGCATCCCGACAAAATGAACGAGGAGTGAAGTATGTCGCACGTAGCCTAACTCCCTTTGCTCCTCTAATAGTTCATTTAATTCATTACATAAGATAAACAATTCCTTCATTTCTTCCTCAGTTACACCATTTCTAATCACTAACTGATAAAAAGGAAACTTCGATGTGTCCACCATATCTAATAATAGAGTTTGATAAAACCCTAATCTTCTTACTTGTGCGTCCAACGATTCCACGTCTACTCACCTTCTTCTTGTGAAACATTATCTTCCACTAGTTAAATTTACAATTCGACATGTAATTAATCTTTAATTTTTTTTGTCGAAACTATTGATTTATTATGTAAAACGTCGTAAATTAGTCAAGTCATATTAGTTTGGAGGTGCCTATTGTTTTGAATTGCTTAAAAACAATCAACATAACACGGGAATATGGCGTGTTACGTATAAATCTATTTTCAGTATCCGCGATTATTTTTTCATTCTTACTTCTTTACTTGTTTTTTAGTACACTGTTTCCAACACAAACAGTAACAGAATATGGCATCTTACCTTTGATTATTGGATTACTATTCATTTTACCGATACATAAAGCATTACACTGTATCCCTGTATGGATGTTAGGAAAGAAAGCTTACTTATCCTTTCAAAAGAAACATTCAACTTTATCTGGTATGATCCATTGTTATATTCCTTCTCCTTTATCAAGGAATGTATCTATTATCACACTTTTGTTTCCTGTAATCATTATAACTTTACTTTGTGCAATCGGCGCATACCTTTCACCTGAGCATATGCATTATTTTGTAATCATCTCATCGATTAACATGGGTATTAGCGTATATGATTTTGTGTATGTTTCCCATTTATTTAGGGCTCCAAGAAATTCTTTCATAGAAGATTTTCCTGAAGGATTTCATATCTTAGTCAATCGTACAAATGTTATCTTTACTGAAGGAGAGAGAGAATCTGTATAATTCCCTCTCCTTTTTCATATTTTAGACTGTCCTGACACTTTCATTTAACGAATACTCATTTCAAGTTCAAATTGATCTGTTTGCAAATCAAATTCAATAAACTGAAAGGCAAGACCTTGAGCTTTACCTACTTCACCCATATCCACATAAACTAGTTGCTCTACTGGATAAATTTGTACCCATTCAGGCAAAGTCCCATGGTTGTCTATTAATTGTAGAATTTGATCACTAGGCAATTGAAAGACCGCCACTGACAATGAGTCTACCTTTAGTACAATATTACCTCCCTCAACTACTTCTGGTAACAAACGCATTTCTATAGGGATAGACCTCCCAAGAACGGATATATTACTTTGGAATAAAACACTGGATTCCGTTAACTGAACAGAATATGGACTTTCATTTACCTTTGAAGCAATGACTCTGTTGAGATTCTCTCTTGTTGTCGTAATCGTAAAATGACCTTCTTCTAGGCTTCCATGTTCAACATGAAATGGCTTATCTTCTATAGCCGGAAAAATCCGAGTCAATAGTGAAAGGGAAAGTAATATTACGATAAATAAGAAAGCAACTAATGAAAAAAATGCGAGCTTCCAAGGACTATTTATTTTTTTAATCACAATTACCCTCCTCTTCAATTTAAGAGCATTCCTAGCTATTCTTATCATACTACGAATATTTCCAATTCGTCATTTTAAATTTATAAGTAATTCTCCTATCTTTTTTAGCCAACTTTTGATAAAGTTATTTTAAGTGAAGATGAATTGGAGGCAGACGAATGCTTTTCTTTTATATGATGTTTGCTTTATTTTTTTTATTTATCATTAATTCTATGACTAATGCTCTCTGTTTACAAAAAGAAATTCCTGAAGAGCGGCAGCCAAAAGTGTTTCGGACAATCAATGTGTTAATGACTATTTTATTAACATCAACTTATGTAAAGATTCTTTTTACATAAAAATGAACAGACTCATGTCCCACTTTTAACTAACATTTTACTTGTATATAGAATGGAAAAAAGGATGAAGTGTCAAGCACTTCATCCTTTTTTCTATTGATAATTAATACGTCCAAGACGCACCAATGATAATTAACAAGATAAACAACACAACGATTAACGCAAATCCTCCAGTGTAAGCGTGGCTCATGAATATTACCTCCTATAAATTAGTTTGTTATTTTACTAATGGCTGATATAAACATTAAGCTCATATCACGTTTCTTCACCTTAGCACCATGCAGCACCAACGATGATTAATAAGATAAACAACACAACGATTAACGCGAAACCACCATAGTAAGGAGTAGTCATTTTCTTACACCCCCTCATTTCGTTGTTACTTCATCCTATGCAAACCTGGCTAATACGTACTAGGCTGATAACCTATTTTAACTAACTTATTGATTTTAACCCTACAAAACCCTTGCTCTAGAGGGACTTTCAAAGTTTTTTCCAAATCATATATAAATGTGATATAGTAAAGATTGTGTAAAATGTACATTGATAACAAGAAGATTGAGGAGTGGACAAGCATGAAGAAAAAATTATTATTAACACTTAGTTTAGCAGGGGTAATTGCACTCGCTGGATGTAATGGCAATGCTGCTGAAGATAAAACAATAGTTGAAGTAAACAACCAAGTGATTACTGAGTCAGAATTTGTTGCAGAGTTAAAAGAAAGACACGGTGAGCTTATCCTTCGTGAAATAGTACAACGTCACTTATTACAACAAGAGGCAGAAGCATTAAATATTGGCGAAGACGCTGTAGATGCTGAATTGAACTCTATCAAAGAAGATTTCGGTATAACAGAAGATAGTGAATTACTTGAGCTATTACAAGGTACTTTCCAACTTCCTGTATCGTCAATTGAAGAGTTCCGTGAGCAATATGTGAAGCCACAATTAGTCCTACAAGAGCTTGCTAATGAAGGAGTAGACGTATCCGAGGTTGAAGTCGTAAGAGCAAGTCATATCCTTGTAGAAGATGAAGAAACAGTAGCAGAAGTACTTGAAAAGCTTGAAGCTGGAGAAGACTTTGCTTCATTAGCTGAAGAATATTCTACAGACCCTGGTTCAGCTGCTCAAGGTGGAGATTTAAGCTATTTCACAAGAGGAAAAATGGTTCCAGAATTTGAAGAAGTAGCATTCACTCTTGAGGAAGGCGAAATTAGTGAACCAGTAGAATCTCAATTCGGATACCACATTATAAAAGTTACTGAAAAAGACGTTTCAGTTGATGAGTTACCTGAAGCTCAACGTGCTGAAATCATTCAAGATCAAGCACGTCCAATTGAAGAAGTAATTCAAGAACTATTTGAACAAGCGAATATCGATGTAAAAGACCCTGCATTCCAAAATTTATTCTAATAAAATACTAAAGAAGCCTCCGATACATATCGAGCCCACTGAAAAAGTCCAATCTAGACGATTCGAGAAGTGGTAATGGCTCCGCACGTTGCACGCTTGCTATGAAAAAACCACTCATAGCGCGCTTTTGAAAAGAGGCAACGGCTTCGCGCATTACTTAAAGGCCGCTGAAAAAGTGAAAATCACACTTTTTCAGCGGCCTCATACATATCGGAGGCTTCTTTAGTTACGTTCAATATACAATTAACCTTGAGGCAAATTCTTTCTTTCCTTTTCTTCTTCCATACGTCTAATGAATACTTCTCCTTCTTGCTCAATCCATTTTTGCTCCATTTTACGGTCTTCAACAGAATACCTTAATGCTAAATATCCACTTAAGACGATACCAACTATCGTCACATGAACCCAAAATGGTGCTGCAAGTATAGAACTAACAACTGCACTTTCTCTAGTTGAAACAACAATTAATAATAACGCTATGATACCTAAAATTAAAGCATGTCCTTTTTTTGGCTTATTCATTATCTACACCTCACCCTAATAGCTATACTTAAGCCTATGCTTGTCTACTTCGGGATATGAACAAAATGATTAAATTCTGAGTTATGAGTTTTTAATTAAATTCCAAAAACTATGAATTCTAATCTCCTTATAAAAACAAAAAAAGCAAGCCCTTGGCTTACTTTTTTTTAAATTCATAATTCATACCTCAGAACTCATAATTCCACTCATAAATCTAGTGGTTTTTCATGGAAGCTAGGTTTGTACATGGAGCGATTTTCTAATGCCATCACTCGTTCAGAAAACTCCCCTGGCATTACTCCTTCTAAAGCTCTATCCATCATATTCATTTTTGCATCTACATTATCAATCATATGCAAAATTTCAGCTTCTCTAATAAGAGGTGGTTTTGGGCTTCCCCATTCGCCTTTGGAATGGTGACTAAGGACAAGATGTTGAAGTATTAAAATCTCTTCACCTGTAATATCAAGTTCTTTTGCTGCTTCTCCTATCTCATTAACCATAATTGAAATATGTCCTAGTAATTTACCTTCTAACGTATATGTAGTATCAACTGGCCCTGAAAGCTCTCGTACCTTACCTAAATCATGAAGGATAACCCCTGAATACAATAAATCTGTATCAAGACTAGGATATAAAGTAGCAATAGCTCTAGCTAAATCCAACATGCATACTACATGATAAGCAAGTCCCGAGACGAATTCATGGTGATTTTTCGTAGCTGCGGGGGATTCAATAAACGCATTTTGGTGCTTTTTCAGTAAATGCCTTGTAATTCGTTGTATATTTGCATTTTTCATCTCAAAGATATATTGCGTAATCCTACTTAGCATTTCTTCTGGGTCAATTGGAGCTGAACGAATGAAATCAGCCATCTTAACATTATCCATTGCCGTCGTTGGGCGAATACTAGAAATCTTTAATTGATGTCGACCTCTATATTCAATAACATCCCCACCTATATGAACAATAGACATATTCACAAACGTAGCTTCATCCTCAGGAGAACACCCCCAGAGCTTAGATTCAATCTCACCAGTATTATCAGCTAAAACTAATGTCAAAAAAGGCTTCCCATTACTTGCTAAGCCCTTTGTAGCAGTTTTGATAAGAAGATAACGTTCGACCCGCTCACCAACCTGAAAGTAGTTTATTCCTTTACTCATTTGGTACACCCCGATTTTTCACCGTATATTTTAACAAAAGTATAGCATAGATTTGTCCATTTGAATCTGTTAAAGTGGATGAAAACTTACAATTCTATAAAACTGCTATCACTAACTTTTCTCTCTTTTTCTTTACTGTCCAAGAACAAAAGAGTTTGTCTCAAAAAGGTGATATTAACCTCCTGAGACAACTAACTTGTTTTACTCAAGTATTTTTCCTCACATCAACAGGCATTTTTACGCCAAATGAAACTCCTCTATCGGTATTCTCAACATAAGGTGTACCAAAATGAAGCTCTGCAATTCTTTTTACAATTGCTAGCCCTAAGCCAAATTGACCTTTGTTGCCTTTATGGAATGGAACAAAAAGAACAGACATATCTTCCTCATCTATTTTTTCCCCATTATTTTCAACAGTAAGAATGACCTCATCATCTTCAACAATCGCTCTAATCCATATTTTATCTTTTGCATATCTTAGTGCATTTTCAATAAAATTTTCTAGTAACACTTGGATTTGTTCAGAATCTCCCCAAAAACGCACGTCCGCACCCTCAATCATAAATGTTACATCTTCTCTCTGTACACGAAAGCGCTCTTCTAATTGAAATGCAACCGAACCAAAAATGACCTCATCTACTTTAGGCTTTACTTCAGATAGAGAATCTAGTTTCGTAAAGTAAATCATGTCCTTTACACGACGCTCCATTCTCTGTGCTTCCTCCATAATTACATCCATTGTTTGTTCGATATTCTCTTTCGGAAGAATCCCATCTTTTACTGATTGAGCGTAGCTTTTTATGATCATAATTGGCGTTTTAAGTTCATGTGAAGCATGTTGAATAAAGGTTTTCTGCGCTCGGTCATATCTCATTAAGTTTTGTCTCATCATCTCAAATTGGTCAGATAGCTTTTGGAAATCTTCGTCACCTTTCCATTTAAACGGTTCCTGCCAATTCCTTTTTGAAATTTGCTCGAAATGATTCCCTAGTATAATAAGGGGCTGACGTAAGTAGCCCTTTAACCAAAGAGCTGGAATTAAACTTAATGCACTCGTTACAATCATAATATAAACAAGCCTTTCCCACATGCGATTAACCATCTGGTCTCTATATGTATCCCACATGTAGGAAATTTGATAGGCTTCTTCATTCGATGTTTGAACTTTAGAAATAACGTAAAACAGTGTCGCTCCACCGTAGGTTAGCTCGTAACGCCCTCTTCTCGTTTGCTGTTTAAATGCGTTCTCACCCATTTCCTGAACAACTTCATTAGGCACAGGATCGCCACGTAATGTCCCATATTGATTTAGTAAAAATAAATGGCCTACTGAACGTTCAGCCTCTCGCCGCTCAATAAAATCAAGCTCAGATGTCGGTGGATTGAAATAATCACTATAGGGATTCGCAAATCTTGCCTGCTCTTGTTCAATAATTCGATACGTTTCCTCTGTGAGTGTTCCTTTAATAGAAATCGGATAGATAAGGACGATTGAAAGTCCTACTAAAACAATTAACGAGATAAAAGAAAGCCAAATACGTTGTGTTAAATTAACGCGAATCATGAAGAGAGAATCCTATACCCATAACCATATAAAGTTTCAAGATGAATTCGCTCCATTTTCTTACGGACTCTCCTCACAACATCATCGACTGCTCTTTCTGAACCGTAATAATTTTCTCCCCATACATGTTCTATTATCTTTTCTCTTGATAACGCCTTACCAACTTCTGCTGTCAGTAATAGAATTAAATCCATTTCTTTCGTTGTTAAATCAATCGGTTGCTCACTATTACTAGTTTTATCAACAATTGTTCGAGCAACAGGGTCAATAACATACCCATTAAGCTCTATTTTCCTTTGACCACCTTGATTCGTACCATAAACTCTAGATAATAACCTCTTCGCACGAATAACTAGTTCCTGAGGGAGAAATGGTTTCGCTAAATAGTCATCACTCCCCATTTCAAGACCTAATACTCTATCCAAGTCTTGATCACGAGCTGAAATGAAAATAACTGGTGTATCATCAAAATTCTTAATTTCCTTTAGCAACTGGTACCCATCTGTCCCAGGAAGCATAATATCTAGAATCCAAAGATGAGGCTTTTCACTTACCATTTTCATTGCCTCATCACCATCATTGAATGTTTGAACTTTCCATTTCTCTTTTTCCAGATAAGCCTTTAATACTTGAGATAAATTTTCTTCATCCTCAACTAAATAAATGAGGTATTCACTCATATGATTTCCTCCTAAAAAAATTTTCTACATCTATTATAAAAACTATTTGGTAGTTAAACGCAATGTTACAATGTCTTTGACACAAAATTGTTTAAATAAATCAACAATATGAGCATGACATGTAAAAAATAATATCTGATGTTTTTCTGAAATAGATGCCATTAGTTTCACCGCAGTCTCTTTACGTGCATCATCAAAGTTGACTAATATATCATCCATAATAATAGGATATGGTGAAGGCGAGCGATAAACCGTAGCTAAAGCAAAGCGAATGGATAAGTACAGTTGCTCGGAAGTACCCTGGCTCAACTCTTCTGGAAAAAAGCGAACTCCATCCTTCCTCTCAACTATAAATGTTTCCTCACCCGCAGGGGCAAATACTTTTATATATTCCCTATTCGTCAGCTCTGAAAAATAGTTTGTCGCCTTTTGAAGGACTAATGGTTGTCGTTCATTTTCATATATTTCTTTTGCCTTTTTTAATAATAGGCTAGCTGCTCGGTATACTGCCCATTCTCTTGCCTGTTCCTTTAAATGATGCTTCTCAATCTCAAATGTTTGCAATAATTCGGAATAACTTTGTCCCTCTTCAAGCTGTTTCATTTCGTGCTCAATCTCAGCAAGTTGATTTATTAATTTATCTTCTTTTACTTCTAGTTCTTTAATGTTAGACTCTATATCTTGAATTTGAAGCTTTGTATCGTGTCCTTGATTTATCAAGTCCTCCACTTTATGTAATTCTTCTTTGCTAGTAATAGATACAACTAGTTGGCTTTCCACTAATGATAATTCCTGTTGTACAATTTCTCTATCGAGTACAGCTTTCCCTATCGCACGAAACTCATCTTCATCCTTTGCAGATATTAAGGCAAAAAGTTTCTCCTTTTCTTCATAATAATAATTCATTTTTTGGCTTAAAAGCTCTTGTTCATTTGAAATCTCCGCGAGTTGATCTTCGAGAGACTGTTTCCTTTGCCATATTATCTTTTCTTCATTTAATTTATCTGTAAGTTGATTTACAAGAAATATCACTGGCTGGTCAGCTTCAAAATTCACATCAGCACATAAAGTTTTCACTTTATTTTCAAACTGGTAAATTCTTTCATTCACTTCTTTCACTTGCTTTTGTAGATTTTGTTGATGTCTAATTAATTGCTTCCCTTTATCAACGATCGAGATAATTTCTAATACTGAATGATAACTATCTACAATAGCAAATTTATAACGATTTTTCCAACTTAAGTACATATCCTCCACTTGCATAATTTCACTTTCTACTTGATCGATCTGTTCTACGATGCTTAAATACCCTTTTTCTTCTTGCTCTACACGCATATGCTGTAATTCTAACTCTTGCTTTAGCTTATCATCGCGTTTTAATATATTCTCCACTTGTAACCAATCGTCTTCATCATCTCTATCTTGTAAATATCTTAACTCTTCTTCCGTTCTCTTTATCTTCTCTTTAAGCCCTTTGATTAACGTTTTTTTGTTAGTTTTTTTACTTATAAAGAAAACAATTAAACCAACAATAAAAAATAAAGTTGGAAGCAGCCAGTCTTGTCGATAAATGCCCCAAGTTAAGGAAAATACTACCCAAATAAATAAAAGATAAATAAGTGGAGATTGTTTTTGTTCTAAGACAGCAAACTCAAATTGTAACTTTTTTAGACTATTCTCAAGTACTCCTCTATTAGCAACAGACTGTTCTTTCTCTACAACTAGACGTTTTTCTAGTTGTACTCTTTCTTCGTTATCTAACAGTGACAGATGTAAATCTTTTCTTCTTGCTTCTGCCTCTTCCAAGATTAAACGCTTTTTTTCTAATTCATTACCTAAATATGATTTTTTTTGTAAAAGCTGTTCTTGCCATATGAGAATCTCTTTCACTTGCTCTTTAGCAGAAATACTTGTGTTTCCTTCAGCTACCATTTCAACTGTCCAAGGAGTACCAAGTGTTTCTAATAAAAGTTCAATTTCTTCATCGATACCTTGTATCTCATGAGTTAATCGTGTTACTTCTTCTTTCCAGCCTGTATATACGTTTATATTTTTATCCAATTCAGAAATACTATCTTCTTTCTCTATCAGCAAATATGAAGTTGGAAGATTTTTTAGTTGAAGATTCATATTCTTCTCTTTTGTTTTCCACTCAATTTTTCTTTCTTCTAATCCTTTCAATGTACCTTGAATTACTTCAAGCTTCTTAACGCCATCTTCTGGAAATTTCCTATCAGGTAAATGATTAAACTGCTCTAGTAGTATTTTCTTCTTTTTTAATGTAGGTTCAAGCAATTGAACCTTCTCCCACTCCCTTAGCAACTTCTTCTTATGTGTCTTATTCGTAGCCGTAGATTCGTGCTCCAACTCGATTTTACTTTTCTGACTATGTAACTCCTCGTATTGGCTATTTTTATTTTGCCATTGTAAGATGTTACTCTCGATTTTTTCAAGCTCACTAATTCTTTGGTTCATTAGAGGCTTCTTACCCTGTGCTTTAAATAAATCTGCTTGCTTCTTTTCTAATGTCTTCTCTAATACTTTCATTGTAGCTCTCCCCGTCATACTCGCACCATAAATAAATTCTCCTAGTTGAGCTGAACGAAATTGCTCTACTCCTTGCAAATCATTCACACCAAAAGAAAAAACCCCTCGGAAGACACTACGATCCATTCCAGCAAATAATGATACTAATACTTCTTCTCCACCGCTTGTACCATCCTCAAATTCCACTCTTACATTACCAGTGGCTTTACCTTTTACACGTTCAATTGAAACAATTCCATATTTCTCATTTTGCAAGGTAACTTTTCCACCATAGGCTGAAGAAAATTTCGGTTCATATCTAAGCTCCTTTTGTTGCTTAGTTGGAAAACCAAATAATACACTTTGAATAAATGCCATAATTGTTGATTTTCCTGCCTCATTCTCTCCATAAAAAACTTGTAACGAAGGTGATAAATTATCTATGTAAACATCTTCTAATCGACCATAACCATAGATATGTAGAGAAATAATTCTCATTCCTCCCACTCCTTAACTAAAGTACTCAATATTAAATCTTCAGCCTCCTCAATAATCTTTTGTTCATCTTCACTAGTAAACTTCTCAAAAAAACGTTTTCCTTTAGAATGACTCATAATTTCTTTACAAACCTCTTCATGAAAAGCCTTGTCTTCTTTATATCTATCTACAAGATTAACTATATCTCCTGTAACATGTTCCTCTTGCCTAAGCTTCTCTCTATTCCAATCTGTTACAGACTTATTTTCAATGTCAACTACCCATACAAAATCCCGTCGATATTCTTCTCCATCATTTAAAATTTCCAAGAGTTCATCTTTTTGAGGAAGATGAATTCTATTTCTACCAAAATATTTTATTATAATTATTTTTCCATTATCGTTTCTTCTCTGTTCTTCTTTTTTCTCTTCAGCTGTGTTCATTAACTCTTGCAATGAATTCAAGTTAGAAAGATCGACTTCTATTTCATCCCAAATAATCTTTGCTGTGGGAAAAAAGGTTGTCTTTAAATCGTATGAAGTTAATTCAGCAAGGATACAACCTTTGTCACCAATTTCTTTCTTGTTTCGACCTTGAATATTTCCCGGGTAAAGTATAGAAGACGACAATTTCTGAAACTGATGGATATGACCTAACGCCCAATAATTAAAACCTTTTTCTACTAGTTCTTTTACAGTAAAAGGGGCATATGAGGCATGCTCAGTATTACCTTCTGCCTGACCGTGAAGCATGCCTATATGAAAATCAGCCTCATCTACCTTTTCGTATTGTTTTACTCGTCTCTCTAACACTTCCCTTGTCGGATAACTAAATCCATAGATGTGAACAATTGCCCCATTATCCTTCTCAAATCTTTTACACTCTACATCGTCCGAGAAAAACACGACATTACTAGGCCACTCTATAGGAACCCAATTTCCCGATAGGTGATCATGGTTACCATGAATAATATACACCTTTATATTCTCTCGTTCTAAACGAACTAGCTCCTTTTTAAATCTAGCCTGAGCTTTCAAGCTTCTGTCCTGTCCATCATAAATATCTCCTGCTATTAAAACAAAGTCTACTTTTTCTTTAATAGCATAACTAACAATTCTCGTAAAAGATTCAAAGGTACTTTCTTGGACCTGGCTATGTATTCTATCTGGCAAATAACGTAATCCTTTAAAAGGGCTATCTAAATGTAAATCTGCTGTATGTATAAATTTAATTGATTTCATCTACTCACTTCCTTCCCATCTCTTTCTAGTATTATAACAAAAGATAACAAACAAACGTTCTTAAATCAGTTTTTCTATATTGTTTTTTACTGTTTCATTTCTCACAATATAGCCGTTATACATAAAATGAGGTTGCTTAAGAGGATCGAACCCCTTTAAGACAACCTCACATACACTCATTAAAGTACAAATGGTAATACTGCTAGCGTTCCTAATGCTGCTAATGGTAGTGCCAATCGACGAAAGCCACCTGGACGTGGTCTTGGATAAGGATAGGGATAAGGACCGTAACCATATCCTGGGAATCCACCAAATCCAAAGCCTGGTCTTGGTCCATAAAATCCTCCATAACCAGCACCGAAACCTGGTCCATATCCCGGTCCAAAGAACTGTCGTTCATCAGCTGAACGATAATCTTGAGTGTCTTCAGGAACCATTAGATATACATTTTCATCATCAACATACTCAATATACCCTTGAATAGTTTGATTATCTAAGGTTTGAGCCATAACAGGCTGATGTAAATACTGCTGACACATTGATTTCATATAATCTTTATGATGCATAATAAGCCCTCCTAATAACTATTCTTAGGCATCATATTCATACCATAGGCGAATGGTTACTAGTTAATTATTACTCGGTGATATTAATAATTTACATTTAAAAAGTCTCGGATGGATAATATCCAACCGAGACACAAAAATTCTAATATTTTTTTATAAGTTTCTAATTAATAATTAACCATTTACAATGTCTTTACGATAGTAGACAAAATATGATTGGATTACCATAAATAAGTTACCAATGACCCAATATAATGAAAGAGCTGATGGCATTGCAACTGCAGCTACTAATATCATAATAGGCATAATATACATTGTAATTTTCATATTATCTGGTAAGGTACTCATCGTCATTTTAGTTTGCAAATATGTTGTACTTGCTGCCACCACTGGTAAGATAAAAAGTGGATCTGGGTTACCAAGGTCAAACCAGAGAAATGTATGCAAGGCTATTTCTTCTGTTCTCATTATTGCATAATAAAAAGCCATCATTATTGGTAACTGAATGAAAATAGGCAAGCATCCACCAACAGGATTGACCCCGTTAGTTTTATAAAGCTCTAACATTTCTTGTTGAAGCTTTTGTTGGGATTTTTGGTCTTTAGTAGCATAGCGTTTCTTAATTGCTTCCATTTCTGGTTGAAGCGTACGCATTGCTTTTGTATTTTTATTTTGCTGAAGCATTAGTGGCAACAAAATAAGCCTTATTAGGATCGTTACAATAATAATCGCTAGACCATAGCTACCATTCATCTGTTCAGCCATAAAAATAATCAACCATGACAATGGATAAACAAAAAAGTGATTCCAAATTCCTTCACTTTCTGCTGTAATCGGCTGTGCATTTTGACAACCTGATAGCACTAATCCCCCTATAAGGACCATAAAAAATAATAACTGTCTATTTAATTTCAAGAATATTCCTCCTTTGTATTATATCAATTGAAATAATACAAAAGGGACCCTTCTTCATCATCACTATGACTCTTGTCAGATTTTGATGGGATTTTTCTTTGTAAATACGTAAAGCGATTAGCAATGAGTGGGAGCTCAGTTAAACGAACTATAGTAGGCATACGTTTCTTTTCATTAAGAAATCTATTGTAATTACAATGGTCATATAACATCTTACCTGTCATACTCGCAACTACATATAGAAATAACATACCTATTATCATCCAGATAACCGGAAACTCAAAATACAATTCAAACACACTCATCGCCTCCCTTCTAACTACTTTGTATGGATTGTACCACAACTTTCGATTGATACAAAACAATAAAAAGTTATACTTTTCAGAACATTTTACTTGAATTATACTGAAATTGTTTTTACACTATTTTTAAGTTAGCAATATGATCCCCCTTATTACAACCGTCTTTATAAAATAATATTTTCGAGGTGAAGATTATGAAAGACTACTTTTTAACTGTATTTTCATCTGATGGTGAAAAGCTTTTAGGAGAAAATTTTCAGGCATCTACAGACGATGAAGCAAAGCAAATAGCTGAAAAGCGCCTTACTGAAGAAAATTTACAGGAACACACGAGTAGACTAACTAGTGCCGGTAAACTTCTCTTGTTTCACAGATAATACAGAGTCATAGAAAAAACGCCTCTAGGGCGTTTTTTCTATGACTCTATTCGTAATTGCTTTCTAAATACTTCTCTCACCATATAAGAAACACCATTCTGATTATTAGAGCGAGTAACCCAATCTGCTACATCCCTTACTTCCTTAGGGGCATTCCCCATACTTACACCTAGTCCCACTTGAGTGATCATCTCAATATCATTTACACGAGAACCTA
Organism: Bacillus sp. FJAT-45350; assembly: GCF_002335805.1. Taxonomy (NCBI): domain Bacteria; kingdom Bacillati; phylum Bacillota; class Bacilli; order Caryophanales; family Bacillaceae; genus Bacillus; species Bacillus sp. FJAT-45350. The sequence continues at coordinate 2,534,527 of NZ_NISU01000001.1, forward strand.
TTGCAACCATTTCATTTAATGAAATTCCTAACTTGTTCCCCAACACTTGTAAGCCTCTAGCCTTTGAAACTCCATCTTGGACAATATCTATACGTCCATCCTTTGAGTCAATTAGCTTGATATCAGGAACCATCTCTTGTAATTCTTTTAATGCAAGCTCTTTCTCTTTCTCTTCAAAAAATTTCACTTGAATCTTCGGTGGACTACTAGGGTTTTCAAGCATGTAATCACATAAAGAATCAACAAACGTGACTGGATAAAATAATGGGTCGCCGATGCCAATAGTCATTTTAGCAATCAATTGATTCTTTTGTTTCACTTTATTTCCAACTGAATAGCTTTCATTCAATAATCGAATATGACAATGGTAACTTTCAAGGATTTCAACTATATGAAAAGCCTTATCTTCATTTAATCGACGCTCAAATAATGGATCCTCTAAATCATTTGAAACATATGCACCATCAAGAGTGATAAGGTGCCCATCTAACTTCAGTGCTTTGGCAATTTTTTTTGCAGCAGGAAAGGACTGCTCTGTTGCAAGTGTTACATATACACCTTTTTTCTTTACATATTCAATTGCATCCTTCGTTTGTCGACTTAGACGAGAATTATCCTTTAATAATGTTCCATCAATGTTTAATGCAAGTAGACGATAAGTCAAAATGATCCCCCTTTTCAATTTCTCCGTCGTTTTCAACCAGTAAGTATAGTTTTCATTCACTTTCATTTTGACGGTTTTCGGCACTTTGGAATGACTTGTTTTGTCATTAGCTATGACTAAAACAACTTCTACCAGTAGCACTCGTTTATAGTAAAGCCTATGAGTAACATGTCTTGATTAGAACTAAATCACTATTCACTTGCACTAATAAGAATCCCAATACTAAAAAAATCTCCACTACCGATTGATAGTGGAGATTCTTCTAGATATTATTCAGCTTTTCCGTATAATTCTTCTAATGGTTCAGTAATGATACGGTTTAAGTCACCGATAATCTCACTTAAACGTTGCTCTGCTTCCATTAATTTCGAAATCGTTTCATGTTGTTGCACAAGTTCGAATTGTTGTTGAGCTTGGATTGCTTCCTCTTCTGTAATTTGAACTCCTTGCATTTGCTTTTGTTGAAGCTCAATTTGAAGGTTACGGAAGTTTTCAAGCATACGGTTTGCAACCTCATCATTATTCACTTCTTCATGAAGTTGTTTTAACTGTGTAAATTCAGCGCTTTCCTTAAGTACGTTTCCTAACTCACGTGCCTTTTCATTCAAATTTGACATTAAATGTCCTCCTAACAATTTTAATCTTACCGACTATAACATGTTTCGACATGAAATTCAGCTAATATGGTGTTATTTTATGTATAATTCTACTTCAGTCAGTCTAACCAAAGATAATATTTATAGACATTTATGCCATAAGTAACACGATAATTCCTTGAACAAACCCTATCGCTCCACCAAGTAGGGCTCCTAAGTAAGTAATCATTTTAAATTCTCTTCGTGATATGGAAAGAACCATTTCCTCCAACCTTTCAACAGAAAAAGTCTCTACCTGTTCTTTTACCACTTCATCTAAGCCAATTTTACGTAGCATTGGTTCAACACGAACTGATAGACCTTCCCCAATCATTTCAATAATTTTAGGGAGCCACTGTTGAGTAATCTTTGATTCATAATGACCTGTCCAAGCTGATAATGGCTTGTCTAGTAGTTGAAACAACGGAAGCTCTTCTTTTATTACACGAGTTAATGGCTGAACAACATCTTCTTTTTCTAGTTTCTTTAAAAATACATGAATGTCTTTGTCCTTTAAATTAATCCACTCTTTAGTTAGAAGCTTTTCGAGTAAGTCATTAGCACCCTTATCTTGGAGGAATTTAATGATTTCAGGCTGAACCTTATCCACTAATCGTTCATTACCTAAAAACATTGAGATCATGTTTCCTAGTGTGCCTTTTCCGTACAAAAATCGGTCAATCATATCGCTTAGCTTTTCTTTTCCTTCGCGACTTTCAAAAAAGTCTCTCCCCTTAATTAAAACCATATCTGCTAGCGTAGGAATAAAGCCTTCTATTTTAATCTGCCATTTATCTGGAACGACCTCTCCCACTTTCTTTCCTTGTAACTTAGCAAGAATTTCGTCATATTTTTCATCGATTAGAGAGTCTGTCTTTTCCTCTAACATTACTCTTACATTATCAATTGATAAATGTTCGTTTGCTAATTCGTTGATTGTCTTCTCACTTCTAAGAAACTGCAACGTTTCTTTTTCTGCAAAAGACGTCATTTCCTTTACAAAGGACGCATTCTTTAACTTTTTCTGAATACCTTCTGGGGTTAATAAATGCTTCATTACCATATGGCCTAATTGCTCAGCCAACTCCCCACGACGCTTAGGGATTAAACCTGGAGTAAAAGGCACACGCCATTTTCCAAAATATATGGGCTTGTACGGGCGAAACAGCATACGAATGGCTAGTGAGTTCGTCATACCACCAATTATAGCCCCAATTATTATCATCATTAAAAGTAAAAATAAAGTGCTCATTTTGTTCATTCCTCCTTTATCGTTCTTATCTTCACAAAAAAACCTATTGCCACATACAATACTTTATCAGCATATGCCTAGATTATATTCATTACAGCTTTACTCCACTATTCTCTACAAAAGTTGCAAAAATGTAAAGGAGATGTTGTAGAAACGTGTGTAAACAACACTAACGTGACAACTAATAAAATGAGGGAATACTTATGATTTCTTTCCAAAGAGTATCTATACAATCAATAGATGATTCATTGCTCACACATCAGCATGAAATACGTCTTAGTGAAAAGTTATTTAAGACATGGAAATTAAATTTGCATCAAGTAATTCCTGTGGTATGTGGAAACAAGAAAGTAGATGTAGAATGCATGCCTCTTGATCAAAATGATGAATTGATTTTACAATGCAGTTCATCTTTACTTCAAGAGCTCAACTTACCAGAAAAATTACTTTCTCTCCACCTGTCCTACCATAAAGAATTACTACAATTTCAGCTTGGACCTATTATCTCTGTTCTAACACTTGTCAATCAAAACAGAACAGACGAACCTTTTGGAACAGTGAGTAAATTTTGTGAAGAACTTGCTGACTATGCAAAGATGCACCATTTGTTCTTTTACGTATTTAGTATACAGCAATGGGATAATGAGAAACCAAAAGGATATATATTTGAAGATGGACAATGGGATGAAGTGAACGTACCTATACCTGATGTCATTTACAACCGAATTGGTTCTAGGAAGGTTGAACAGAGCACAAATATGGCTCAGCTACTTACAGAGTGTTCAATTTTAAACATTCCTTACTTTAATGAAAAATTTCTAAGTAAGTGGGATGTATACAGTACATTGCACAATTATATTGAGATTAAGCCACACCTTCCTACTACGGAGCTCTATACTGATGAACAAAGCCTAAAAACGATGCTAGATGCCTACTCATTGCTATTCCTTAAGCCTGATAATGGCAGTCAAGGTAAAGGTATTTATCAGATTGGCTATGATGAAAAAGAAGATCAGTATTTCATTCGATATTCAACACTTTCAGGTAAACAGGAAAGAATTTTTCAATCTACTAAAGTTTTACACAGTCTTCTTAGTAAACGAATTGGGAAGCGCTCTTATTTATTACAAGAAGCTATTCCGTTAAAGAAGTGGAAGGATCGTCCACTCGACTTTCGAATATTATGTTGCCGAACACTTAAAGGAGAGTGGAATGTAATATCTGCAGTTGCTCGAGTATCCGCTGAAGAGAAGTTTGTCGCCAACTTAGCCCAAGGAGGAGAAATTGTACCCGTTGATGAGGTATTACTTGAATGGTTTCCAACAGAAGAAAGCAAGCAACTAAAATCACTACTCTATGAAATAGCCCTTGAATCATCACGCTTACTAAACGAAGAATCTACAGGTGAATACGGTGAATTTGGTGTCGATATCGGGATAGATGAAGAAGGGTTTCCTTGGATTATTGAACTAAATACAAAGCCTTCTAAAAATGACTGGACTGTACAAGAAAAAAAGAAAATTCGTCCATCAGCAAAAACAGTTATTCAATTTGCTTTCTTCCTATCTAAGTTTCCTTATACTCATTTACGCTAGGAGGAATAACATGTTATCGCTAGGTATACTTTCCTTAGATGAAAACCAAGAGTCCCATTATTATAAGGAATTAGCTATCAAAGGAAAGCAATTTTTCTATGAAGTGGTTTTATTTCACCCTGCTGATGTAAATTTCGAATCTAACACAATTAAAGGAAGAGTTTATAACCAACAAAAAAGACAATGGGAAAAGCAGCGTTGTACATTCCCAACTTTTATTTATGACCGATGCTTTTACCCTACTAATACACAGTATAAGGAATATAAAACGACTATTAAACAATTACGAAGTAGAATTCCCTTTATAGGCTATGGATTACCAGATAAGTGGAGTATTCATGAAACGTTAATTAAGCAGCCCACTCTCACTAGCTTCATTCCAAATACAATTCATTTCACTTCAGCTAAGGACATTCTTCCTTTGATACAAGAACAGGGTGAAGTAGTTGTTAAGCCTGCAAGTGGTTCACAAGGACGGGGAATCTTTTTCATTCGATACAAAAAAGAACAAATAGAGGTTAGGACACAAGTAGGAGAATCTATCATATCGAGAAGGTCTAAAGATTTTTCTAGATTTATTAGTTGGCTCAATAACTTAATTGAAGAGTACACTTACCTTTGTCAGCCTAGCCTCTCTCTCCGAACATCTAAAAATGAGCCTTTTGATTTTCGAATTTTTCTTCAAAAGGACGGTGACGGACAATGGCAAGAACTAGGGAGAGCAGTTAGAAAAGGAGAAAAAGAGAAGCTCATTTCTAATCTACATGGTGGTGCTTCTTCTATGGACTTCTTTAAGTGGATACAAGATTACTCTATTGATACTCAAAAAGCGATTTGCAATCAAATTTGCAATTTAATAAACGATATTCCACCCATTCTAGAATCAACATATGGGCCATTATTTGAGTTAGGGCTTGATGTAGCACTTGACCAGGATTATAAACTCTGGTTACTAGAAGTAAACTCTAAGCCAGGTCGTAGCATCCTTCTTTCAAGTCCAAATTTCGAAAATGAAAAGCTATATAGAGCTCCCTTTGAATATATAACATTTTTAAGCCGAAACCTCAATGAAGATAATAAAAATCTGGTGTACTACAAATAAGGAGTTGGTTATCATGAGTAACACAAAAGCACTACCTTTGAAAATTATTTCAGATTATATAGAAACGATTTTCGTTCCTGAAAGCCTCTTTCGGACTTGGGTTATAAACAAAAGGTTCCCTGAGTATATCGCTTTCGGCTCAGAACGAATCCCTTGTAAGCCCGCTCCTCATCCAGATAAAAAAAATGAATATCTCCTTTCAGAAGACTGCTTTCAAGCTCTTTCATTACCATATGAAGGAGTAGTTCATGTATTCCAACATGATAATACATTGCATATTGGTCCACTAGTAGGAATTTTCACTGCAGGATTTCAAAGCTCTTCCCTTCGCCCGATTGGAGAGCGTTCCATGTTTTTTGCTCGATTGCTTTCTTCAGAGCAAAAGGTTGGTTCCTACTATTTCGTGTTTGGTGCACACCATGTTAATTGGGAAAGTGCCACAGTGAAAGGATACTTCTACACAGGAAAAGGGTGGAAACAAGTTACCGTTCCTTTTCCAAATGTAGTATATAACCGTTTACCAAATCGGCGCATTGAAAATGTAGAATCCTTTCAAAAGTTAAAGGAACGCTTTGAAAAAGACTATCTAATTCCTTGGTTCAACCCGAGCTTCTTTGATAAGTGGGATATTTATATAAAGCTTATGGATGACAAGGGCACAGCTATGTATCTACCAGAAAGCTTTTTAAATCCAACAAACGCAAATATTGAACAGCTTCTCGAAAAACACCATCACGTATATCTCAAACCAGCAGCCGGAAGCTTAGGCCTAGGTATCCACCAAATCATAAAATTAAAAGATGACCCTTATTATTATTGCCGCTTTCGAAAAGATGAACAAAATCGTTTAAGGCGGTACTCTTCTCTTGAACGATTAATGAAACAGCACTTCCCTAATGGAGTTAAAAACTTCATTGCTCAACAAGGGATCCATTTAATCAAAATTAAGAATAACCCTGTTGATTTTAGAATTCACACAAATAAGGATGAACAAGGCAAATGGCAAATTAGTGCAATTGCAGCAAAAGTAGCAGGTAAGGGCAGTGTTACGACACATGTAAAAAGTGGCGGTGAAATTAAAACAGCAGCTGAAACGATAACAGAAGCTGGATTGTCTAAAGAACAGTTAGAAGAGCTGAAAGAATGTGCATTACAAATTAGTAAAAGGATCGACCATACAACGGAAGGGTTTATCGGTGAAATTGGCTTCGACTTAGGCATCGACAAATCAGGGCATATATGGATGTTCGAAGCGAATTCAAAGCCTGGTCGTACGATTTTCTCTCATGCTAAGCTACGTCATAATGATTTAATGTCAAGACGTTTACCACTAGCATATGCTGTTTATTTAGCAAAACAAAGTATTACCCAGCCAGAGCTGTTGCTAACATGACCACCATTTATTTTAACCAAGAATCATCTACATGGGGGCTTCAGGAAAACGAAGGTTTAGTTTGGGGGTTCGATAAGAAGCGAATCCCTATGATTGCCCCCTCACCCGAATCGGTTCCATTTTACGTGAAAAGACATGAGAGAAGTCTAGGTCCAATTGTTGGCCTCTTAACAAGTGACCACTCCAAGAAATTGTTTTCTGGCAATAAACAAACATTTAGACGCATTCATGATGGGTTACAACAAACAGGTGGTCTTTGCTTTGTCATTACACCTGATACGATCTGTTATTCTCAACTACATGGGTATGTATTAATCAATAATAACTGGGTACTAACGGCTATTCCATTACCTGATGTCATTTACAACCGTGTCCCTACCCCACGTACTGAGAAATCAGAGAGAATGAAGCGTGTCTTTGAGTGGATCAAACAGATGAATATTCCTTTTTTTAATCCTCATTTTTTTAATAAATGGGATGTTCATCAAACCCTTTCAACAGAACCAACAATAGCTAATCATCTACTCTTTACAGATGTGGTCACTTCGAAAGAAACATTTAGAGAAGCTCTTGCCAACTATAAGTTTCTTTATTTAAAACCAAAAGAAGGACAAAAAGGAGATGGGATTTTCAAACTAACTACTGGACCTAATCAGACTTACTTGATTCACGATCATACAACATCGGTCACTTTATTTTCCTTTGAGTCTCTTTGGACTTCAGTTAATGACAAAGTTGATTTGTCTAATTACCTGTTACAAGAAGGTATTCATTTAAATCAATTGAACGATAAAAAATACGATTTTCGTATTCTATGCCACAAGGTTCAGGGTGAATGGAATACAAGTGGAATTGGTGTACGCTCTAGCAAAGGAATTACAACTCACGTACCAAAAGGAGGAATGATTCTATCCCTGAAAGACATTTCTCCCCCTATTAATTTTGAAAAAATTAACCTCTTAATTGCTACTATTGGAAAAAGACTAGAACAGTCTTATGGAAATCTTGGAGAGTTCTCAGTTGATATTGGTCGGGATACAACTGGTCGCTACTGGTTATTTGAAGTCAATGCAAAGCCGATGATTTTTGATGAGCCAACAATCCAAAAACAAGGCTTACACAACCTCATTCAAGCCTTTTATTCAGAAAGCGGTTATCTTGAGGAGTGATAAAAGTGAAGACCATCAATGTAGAAGTGAAAACTTGGGAAAAATATAGAAGACCTCTTTTAAATTTCGTCAAACGATATGATAAAAATGTAGACTGGATTTTTAAATTACGCAGACACCATTTAAGCCAAACAGGTACGATAATTAAATTAGCCTTATGGGAAGGAAAAATTATTGCTGCTTTTGCATTTTTAGATTATGGCACAAAAGAATCTCTATTTATAATTTCACCTAGCTACCAAAATACACACATTGGAACGAAGCTTCTGAAAGAAGTTATCCATGAATTAGGCGTTTGTTACACAAAGCTACCTTACGAACAAGCTGCTCTTCTTAAAACTGCTCTTCTATCAGGCATGGTAGCATTTAATTATACAGTTGATAATAATGGAAGTATGTTACTTTGGTTGGGTGGAGGACAATGGCATATTGATGACATTTCAGAACAAGAAGCCTCATGTGAATAGAAAGAGAAAGGGAATTCTCAAACCGTGGGTGTGAGAGTTCCCTTTTACATTAAACAATCACTTTTCTCCCGCTTTTGTTTATCATATAGTATGCTTATATTATATAGAAGAAAAGGAGCATGATTCATGATCTCACATTTTAATTGGAAAGAACGAGACGCAACACTTATAAAAAAAGAAATTCAATTCTCATTTTTCTTTAAAGGGGAATACTATCAAGGAATGTACTACTCAGATGGAACAATCACTTGGACTGAACGGCAGCCAGATGGACAAGCTAAAGAAAATTTAGAAATGCAAATCCATGATTTAATCTTATATCATGTTTACGAAGACCATTAAGCAGGAGGCTGGGACAAAAGGTCTTTTGTCCCAGCCTCCGAAGCAATGAGCGAAGTCGCTACATCTTTTACAAGGCTTGAAAGGAGTATTTTTTGCCTTTCAAGGCGCGTAGCGAACGGAGCCATTGCACCCTCTATATAAGACTTGTTTCTCAACCTCTCCAATTACATTTATTTATCTTTATAACAGAACCACCAATCTAAACAGTTAAACTTACCTTCTCCAGCAGCTTCCACTCGTTCTTTTGCTTTCATTATTAAGTCAGTATTTAACTCTTCAAATATGTTATTCGTCTATAGGTAAATGCGAACCGTGGTTATGTAATTATTTCCACCTTGTATATTTTTCACTATGTTCCTTAAACTAAACTGAAGGGGTGAGATTGAATGAAAAAAGCACGTAATGATTCTTATCAAAAAGCTGAAAAAGAGTACTATGATGATGTAGATCGTATGATTAATGAAGGGTTAGGTGGAGGAACAGTTGATATGAAGGATGACTCAGGTATCATTGAAGAAGCACCTGAAATCCCTGATGAAGAGCCACCTCCACATAAAGCATAATCTAAAAGGCTGACACATGGTCAGCCTTTTATTTGTACATATAAAATTAAGTATAAAAACTATTGTCCAAACCGTTCTTACTGATCTTTGTAAGTAATTTCTTTAACAAGCAAAGTCGATTCACTATGACAATTAGGACAATATAATATATGTGGACATTGGTGTTCACTATAATCATTTTGAATACCATCTATTTTTTTCATATCATCAATATCTAAGTAGGCACTATAATCGTCAAAGTAATCAATAATTCTCCCCTTATCTTCTAGAGCTGTACTACAGTTAGTACAAGAGATTCGTACAGGTTCCATACCATTACACAGCGGACACATATGTGGATTAAGCATTGTAATTGCCCCTTTAAAAATAAAGCTATTTACTGAAAAGAAGAGATGGGTACTCCCACCTCTTCCATGCCATATAATTATTATTGTTGTTGGTAACCACTCATTTGTTGTTCAGCCATTTGAACTAGGCGTTTCGTAATTTCTCCACCTACAGACCCGTTTGCACGAGAAGTTGCATCTGGCCCAAGTTGAACACCAAACTCTTGAGCGATTTCATACTTCATTTGGTCTAAAGCTTGTTGAACGCCAGGTACTACTAATTGGTTAGAGCTGTTATTGTTGTTCGTTGCCATGTGAATCACCTCCCTTTGTAATACTATTGTGAGACAAAAGGGCCTATCCTATGTAAAAACCTCATTAGTAATATTTAGGGAAAAGTCAAGATAAATTATGAGTTACGGGTTATGAATTATGAACAAAATCCGATAGCGAAATTTATTAAAAGCAATGTGGGAAGCCACTACATGTTTTCTTGTCACTGAACGAGTAGTGCGCGAAGCCATTGCCCTTCTTTGAATACACTTTCAATTTTCCACATTAAAGAATTTTAAAATTCCTAAGCAACAATGAAAAGCTACACAAAAGTAACCTTGGTTACTTTTGTGTAGCTTAAAAATTCATAACTCATAATTTATCATTACTAATTTACTTACCAAGTTTTCTTATCGCATCTACTGCTTGTGGATTTTCTAATGACGATAAGTCTCCTGCATCTTTATCTAAGTATGCAGCCTTAATTGCTCGACGCATAACTTTTGCATTCCTCGTTTTTGGGAGGTCTTTGACAAAGTGAATTGATTTTGGTCGTAATGCCTTACCCATCTTTTCTGCTACTAAGTTTAATAATTCTTTCTTTAGTTCCTCTGATTCTTCAACACCTGAATGGAGCACTGCAAAGCAAACTGCTGCTTCTCCTTTTACCTCATCTGGAATTCCAATTGTACCTGCTTCAATGACAGATGAGTGCTCTACTAAAATAGATTCAACCTCTGCAGGACCTAATCGTTTACCAGCAACATTCAAAATATCATCAGACCGTCCAGTAATTGTCCAGAACCCTTCATCGTCTTTTATAACCCAATCACCATGAACCCAAACATCACTCCATCGACTCCAGTAAGCCTCCTCATAACGCTCAGGCTCTTTCCAAAATCCATTTGTCATTCCTACCCAAGGTTTCGTCAACACTAACTCTCCTACTTCATTCGTAACAGGCTTTCCTTCATCATTAAATACATTAACGTCCATTCCAGGTAGTGGCGAATTAAACGTAATTGGCCCTATTGGTCTAATTAATACATTGCCTAAAATCCCACCAGATATTTCTGTTCCACCTGAATAATTAAATATAGGTATTCTAGACTTTCCAATTTTCTCGAATAGCCACATCCACGGCTCAGGGTTCCACGGCTCACCAGTTGACCCAATAACCTTTAAACTACTAATATCATGCTGATTAGCCCACGATTCTCCATGCTTCATCATACCTCTAATAAGAGTAGGAGAAATTCCGAGATGCGTTACCTTATGGTCTTCTACAAGCTTCCATAGACGGTTTGGCTCCGGAAAATCAGGTGTTCCTTCATAGAGGACTATTGATGCACCATTTAATAATCCACCAAAAACTAAAAATGGACCCATCATCCATCCCATATCAGTGAACCAAAACAGTCTTTCACCTTTTTGGACATCCATACCGATTCCAGCATCAAAAGCAGATTTCAAAGGAAATCCTGCATGGGTATGTACTGCACCCTTTGGTCTTCCTGTTGTACCTGATGTATAGATAAGCATAAGTGGATCGGAACTGTTCATTTTTTCTGTCTCATTTAACGGCTCTGACTCTGCAATTGCCTGCCAATCAACGTCACGTTTATCATCCCAAGGAATATCTCTTTCTAAGCGACGATATACTACTACTTTTTCAATAGACGGTGAAATCGCTACAGCTTTATCCGCCTCTTCCTTCATAGCGACAGGCTTTCCTCTACGCAAAAATCCATCCGCTGTAATTAGCATTTTTGCTTCAGATGCATTTAACCTTGTTGCAATTGCATCTGCTCCATAACCAGAAAAAACAGGAGAGTATATAGCTCCTATTTTTGAAATGGCTAGCATGGCAATAACGGTTTGAGGAACCATTGGCATATAAATCGCAGCAATATCTCCTTTTCCTAACCCATTTACTTTTAACCCTTTAGATACTTTAGCAATTTCTTCACTTAATTCGGCAAACGTATACTGTTCAACAATACCATCTTCACCTTCCCAGATGAGTGCGATGTTAGCTGCAGTTTCTTTATTTTGAGCCCATTTTTCAACAGCATTATGTACAGTATTCATTTCACCATTCACATACCATTCGGGCCATTTCATACCTTTTGATAAATCTAATGTTTGATTATATTGCTTGTACCAATCAATTTCTAGAACCTTTTCCGCCTCTGTCCAAAACCAAGAAACGTCATCTGTACATGCTTTTAGAAATTCCTCATAATCAGTAAACCCTAATTGATTCATCCACTGATACAATCGTGACGATTGAATTAACTCTTCAGTAGGAAACCAAACTGCTTTTTCTGTCATAAACATCACCCCTAAGAACAAAATTCGCAAAGCGAACTTTTATTGGATACAATGAGCGAAGCCACTACCTAGTTTAAAGTCCAGTGAGAAGCAATTTTCTTGTCACTGGACGAGTAGTGTGCGAAGCCATTGCTCATCTTGCATATTTGTATATACTTTTACTCCTTAAATTACTTTTGAATACTTTTTAGACAGGATATACTGGGTGTTTGCGTTCAGTAAATACTAAATATTTTGACATATATGCTGATAATCGCTTATTAAGTTCATCTCTTAATGAGTTTGCTGGAATAACACCATCAATAACCATTTCAGATGCTAAACGATAAATATCTATATTTTCTTTATACTCTTCACGTTTTTGAGCGATAAAATCTTGTCGCTCTTCCTCTGGTAATGCTGCTATTTTATTAGCGTATACTGCATTTACAGCTGCTTCAGGTCCCATTACGGCAATTTGTGCACTTGGTAATGCTAAGCAACAATCTGGCTCGAACGCTGGACCTGCCATTGCATATAAACCAGCACCGTATGCTTTTCGCACAATAATAGAAATCTTAGGTACTGATGCTTCTGACATAGCTGAAATCATTTTTGCCCCGTGACGAATAATCCCTGCTCGTTCTACCTTTGTACCAATCATAAAGCCTGGAATATCAGCTAAGAACACTAATGGGATGTTATAGGCATCACATAGCGTAATAAACTTTGCTGCCTTATCTGCAGAATCGTGGAACAATACGCCACCCTTCATTCGAGGCTGATTCGCAATAATTCCAACAGATTGACCATTCATTCTCGCTAACCCAGTAATTAATTCTGGTGCAAAAAGTTTCTTGATTTCGAAAAATGAGTCTTCATCAATAATTCTATTAATCAAATCATGCATATTAAATGGTGCGTTTTGATTTTTAGGAATTAACTCCTCTAATGTTTTTTCAAAATGCTTAGGTTCTTTAACCTCTTGAACTGGAGGCTTTTCACTATAATTAGACGGGAAATAGGATAGGTAATTACGAGCCATTTCAATTGCTTCCTGCTCAGTCTTAGCCAAAATATCACCACAACCAGATACTGAGCAATGCATCTTAGCACCACCCATTTCTTCTAATGACACTTTTTCACCAATAACCATTTCTGCCATGCGTGGTGAACCTAAGTACATTGAAGCATTTCCGTCTACCATCACGACAATATCACAAAAAGCAGGAATATACGCGCCACCGGCAGCTGATGGACCAAATAATAAACAAATTTGAGGAACACGACCTGATAACTTTACTTGATTATAGAAAATTCTCCCTGCACCACGTCTACCTGGGAACATTTCTATTTGGTCTGTAATTCTCGCGCCAGCAGAGTCAACAAGATAAAGCATAGGTACATTTAGCTTTTCTGCTGTTTCCTGAATACGAATGATTTTCTCAACCGTTCGCGCTCCCCAAGAACCTGCCTTTACTGTAGAATCATTTGCCATAACACATACCGTTTGGCCATTTACTTTACCAATGCCAGTAACAACCCCATCTGCTGGTAATCCTTCCGCCATACAATTCGCGAAGAAACCATCTTCTACTTCAACACCTTCATCAAACAATAGTTCTAAACGTTCACGTACAAATAACTTTCCCTTTTCAGCATTACTTTCATGGTATTTAGGAGAACCCCCCTTTTCAATTGCTTCGACACGTTCTTGTAAATCTTTTTCAAATGACATCTATTCCGCCTCCTTTAATAAGATATTGTCTATAGTAGGAATTTACGTTTGCTCTTATTTATTCACCTTTGTAACTCGGAGATCTTTTTTCCTTAAAGGCAGCTAAACCCTCTAACCTGTCTTTAGTTGGAATTGTGATTTCATACGCTTTTTGCTCTATTGATAAGCCAGTAGCAATATCAGTTTCTAATCCTTTTTCAATTGCAAACTTTGCCTGTTGAATTGCCACAGGACCATTTGCAGAAATTTGTTTTGCTATTTCTAATGCCTTATCCATTAGTAAACCAATGGGAACAACATGCTCTACTAAACCAATTTTTTCTGCCTCTATCGCATCAATTCGTTTAGCCGTATAAATCATTTCCTTCGCTTTTCCTTTTCCGACTAATCTTGGAAGACGCTGAGTACCACCTGCTCCAGGAATAATTGCTAAGGAGGTTTCTGTTAATCCCATCTTGCAATGATCTGATGCTATTCGAATGTCTGATGCAAGAGCTAGCTCTAACCCACCACCAAACGCAACACCGTTTAATGCAGTAATAACAGGCTGTGGTAATGCTTCTACATCATCAACATTCCCCCTTATAAGAGAAACCGTTCGTTTCACTTCAGTAGGACTCATAGTCGCACGTTCCTTTAAATCTGCTCCAGCACAAAATGCTTTTTCACCAGAACCTGTAATGATGACACAACGTACCTCTGGGTTAAACTTTATCTCCATCAATACTTCATGAAGGTCATAAAGCATTTGAACTGATAATGCATTGGCTGCATTGGCTCTATTTAACGTAACTGTAGCTACTCCTTCGTTAAGTGAAAAGAGAACTTGCTTTTCCATTTCCATCTCCTCCTCACTCAAATTGTCTAACTATGTAAGACAACCTGATGCTTTAGCTGCTTGTAAATTATGACTAGGCAACGGTTTTTCCATCTTTTCTTCAATCCATTTTGCTGCTTGAATCAGCTTATCTTGATTAACTCCAGTTTCAATTCCCATGCCTTGTAGCATATAAACTAAATCATCAGTTGCCACGTTACCTGAAGCACCTGGTGCATAAGGACAACCACCTAATCCACCAATTGCACTATCAAAATTCGTAATTCCCATATCAAGAGAAGCAACAATGTTTGCTAGGGCAGTTCCTCGTGTATCATGAAAATGCATCGCTAGCTGATCAGATGAAAAACGTTTTAGAAGAACTTCTAGCACTCGTTGTATTTGAGCTGGATTGGCAACTCCTATCGTATCTCCGAGTGATAGCTCGTCAATTCCGATTTCAAATAGCGATTCTGAAACTCTAATAACGTTTTCAACGTCAACATCATTTTCATATGGACAACCAAACACGGTTGAAACATACCCTCTTGTCGTTTTATCTGCTTCTTTCGCCCCATCGATTACTTCTTTTAAAACGGGAAAAGTTTCGGCTATCGATTTGTTTATGTTTTTCTGGTTATGTGTTTCACTTGCTGACATAAACACAGATACTTCATCGATATTGGCAGATAACGCACGGTCGAGCCCTCGCATATTCGGTACTAACGCTGCATAAATGATGTCCTTATGACGTTCAACACCCTTTGATACCTCGAGTGCATCTGCCAAGGCAGGAATCCACTTCGGATGAACAAAGGATGTAATTTCTATATAAGAAAGACCGGTATTTGAAAGCTGATTAATCCACGCAATTTTATCTTCTGTATCAATAAATTTTGTCTCATTCTGAAGACCATCTCTTGGTCCAACTTCTTTAATCTTCACTTTATTTGGGAACTTCATTGTTTCTCCCCTTTCTTGCCATCAAGATTATGTTCAACAGGGAATAACGAGAGAAAAATTTCAGTTAAGAAAACTGTCTCCCGTTCCCCAAACTTTGAACATTCACTGCGTGATCGTTTTTATTCAAGCTCTAGCAATACCTCGCCCTCATCAACAAAATCCCCTTCATTTTTGAATAGTTCTTTTACCGTTCCACTTTCTTCAGAAGCAATTGGAATTTCCATTTTCATTGATTCTAAGATTGCAACATCCTGTCCCTCTTCAACTGTATCTCCTACCTGAACTAATACTTTCCATAGGTTTCCTGCCATATTTGATGTAACTTGACTCATATATAATTCCCCCTAGTATGTTTGAATGATTTATTTTACTTTGTTTTTTTGTAGATACTCTTGAACAAAATTTGTTGTAACATTTCCATTTATAAACTCTTCGTGAGAGGCAACTTCCTTAAGCATTGGTATATTGGTTTTTATTCCTTCTACTTCATACTCTTCAAGCGCCTTTTGCAGATGATTAATTGCCTCAAGACGATTCCCACCTGTAACGACTAACTTAGCAATCATCGGGTCGTAAAACGGGGTAACAACTGAGCCTTCGCTCACTGCACACTCATGGCGAGTGTATGGCTGTTCTGGAAGTTTCAATTTTGTTATCTTTCCAGGTGATGGGAAGAATGTCTTTGGGTCTTCAGCATAGATACGAACTTCAATTGCATGCCCAAGCATTTGTACATCCTCTTGTGAGAAAGAAATAGCTTCTCCATTGGCAATCTTCAACTGTTGCTCTACTAAATCTAAGCCTGTTATTTCTTCAGTAACTGGATGCTCAACTTGAAGACGAGTATTCATTTCTAAGAAATAAAAATTCTTTTCACCATCTACTAAGAACTCAATTGTTCCAGCATTTGAGTAGCCAATTGATTTTGCTGCTCGAACAGCTGCTTCTCCCATTTTCTTTCTTGTTTCTTCGTCTAAAAATGGAGATGGTGCCTCTTCCACTACTTTTTGATGACGGCGTTGTACTGAGCAATCACGCTCCCAAAGGTACACTGCATTACCTTCTCTATCAGCCAAAATCTGTACTTCAATGTGACGAGGGTTTTCTACATATTTTTCAATATACATCGCTCCATCACCGAAGAAGTCAGTTGCTCTCTTCTTATTTCCTTCAAAAGCTTTAACCATTTCTGCTTCATCTCTCACCACTTGCATCCCAATTCCGCCACCACCAGCTGAAGCTTTAAGCATGACTGGGAAACCAATGTCTAGAGCTACTTGACATGCTTCACTTGCATCCTTTAACTCACGAGTTACCCCTGGTACAAACGGAACACCTGCTGCTTCCATCGCTTTCCTAGCCTCGATTTTACTTCCCATTTGAGAAATAACATCAGCATTAGGACCAATGAAAACAATCCCTGCTTCCTCACAACGTTTTGCAAAATCGGTATTTTCAGATAAAAGACCATAACCTGGATGAACTGCATCTGTCTTTGTTTCTTTCGCTACTTCTAAAATTTTATCAACATTTAAATAGCTTTCATTTACTCTTGGCTTTCCAATAAGAAACGCCTCATCTGCAGCCTTCACATGTAGAGAGTCTGCATCTGCTTCTGAATAAACAGCAACCGTAGCAATACCTAAACGTTGGCAAGTTCGAATAACACGTAAAGCAATTTCTCCTCGATTTGCAATAAGTACTTTTTTAAACAATGTCTATCACCTCATTTTTTTATTTAGGAGGGACTGACTCATAACTATGTGGTTGTTTGACCTTTATGAGTCAGTCTCCAGTTAAGCTTTTTTCGACGTAATCATACTTTTTTTGACAACGCTTACATTTTTACACGCCTGAACTAGATCTTGATAGATTGTACTGACTTATTGCTTGTTCTCTTAACTTAAACTTTTGAATTTTTCCAGATGCAGTCATCGGATACTCTTCAACGACAGAAATATATCGAGGTATCTTATATCTAGCAATCTTTCCTTTGCAATAATTACGTATTTCGTCAGCAGTTGCTGATTCTCCTTCTTTTAAAACAATCCAAGCAGAAACTTCTTCTCCAAATTTTTCATCTGGAACACCAACGACTTGCACATCTAAAACCTTTGGATGTTGATATAGAAACTCTTCAATCTCTCTTGGATAAATATTTTCTCCACCACGGATAATCATATCTTTCAATCTACCAGTAATGCGGCAATAACCATGCTCATCCATAATTGCTAGGTCACCTGTGTGAAGCCAGCCGTCATTTGTAATGGCTGCAGATGTTGCTTCTGGGTTTTTATAATAGCCTTTCATAACATGGTATCCTCTTGTACATAATTCACCTTGAACACCTCTTGGAACTTCTTCATCCGTCCCTGGCTGAACAATTTTCACCTCTACATTAGGTAAGGCTCTCCCAACTGTTTCTACTTTTCTTTCAAGCGAATCATCTACCCTCGTTTGTGTAATTACTGGAGAAGATTCTGTTTGTCCGTATGCAATCGTAATTTCACTAGCGCCCATTTTTTCTATGACTGCTTTCATTACTTCAATTGGACAATTGGAACCAGCCATAATTCCAGTTCGAAGTGTAGATAAATCATACTTAGCAAAGTCCTTACTATTTAATTCTGCAATGAACATTGTCGGTACACCGTGTAATGCCGTACATTTCTCAGCCTGAACCGCTTGTAAAACCAAATCTGGATCAAATTCTTGAACTGGTACCATTGTTGCTCCTACTGTTACACAGGCAAGAGTACCAAGTACACAACCAAAACAATGGAAGAATGGTACAGGTATACACATTCTGTCATTCGCTGATAAATTCATACACTCAGCAATATTTGCTGCATTATTCGTTAAGTTATTATGTGTTAGCATAACACCCTTAGGGAACCCTGTCGTTCCAGATGTATACTGCATATTAATTACATCATCTGGCTCTAGGCTATCCATACGCTCTTCTAATTCTTCGTCTGTTACCGCTTTGCCCATCTCTACAATATCAGACCACAAATACATCCCTGGCTTTCGTTCATCACCTAAGAATATGATATTTTTTAAGAATGGTAACTTCTCAGATTGCAATTGCCCCGGCTCTGAACCTCTTAATTCAGGAAGAATTTCATATAGCATCTCTGTATAGGATGCATCACGATATGAATCCATTAAAATTAATGTTGTTGAATCTGATTGCTTAAGTAAATACTCTAGCTCAGCTGTACGATAATTTGTATTGACAGTAACTAATACAGCACCCATTTTTCCAGTAGCAAATTGAGAAGTTAACCATTCAGGGCGATTAGTAGACCAGATTGCTACATGCTCTCCACGTTCAACACCCAACTTCATTAATCCCTTGGCTACATCCCGGCATAAATCATCAAATTGCTGATACGTATATCTCAACCCTCTATCAGGATAAACAACCGCCTCATGCTCAGGTTGGTTCTTTGCAATTTTCTCTAAAAGCCTGCCAACCGATAAATCAATTTTCTCAGCCAACACTAATTCCTCCTTATTAATAGTTTAAGAGCTCAATCTAAGGTGAAATCAATCTAATGATTTTGAACGAGTTTGCTCCAGCAACTTATCATCGACTGGAACAAACTCTATTACAAGACTCTTATTATGCTTTTGCCTTCACTTTTGGTTTGTCTCCACAACCTAACTGCCTTGCGATTACAAGTCTTTGGATTTCTGAAGTACCTTCTCCAATTTCTAATAGTTTCGCATCTCTTAGCATGCGTTCTACTCCATACTCTCTCATATAACCGTATCCACCATGTATTTGAATTGCTTGGTTACATACTCTAGTTGCCGTTTCCGAAGCATATAACTTAGCAAATGCTGACTCCTTCGTAAATGAACGGTTTTGGTCTTTTAACCATGCTGATTTCAATACCATATTACGAGCTAACTCGATTTCCATTGCCATATCAGCAAGCTTAAACTGAATTGCTTGGAAATTCGAAATCGATTGACCAAATTGTTTTCTTTCTTTTGAATATTGCAGTGCCGCATCAAATGCTCCTTGAGCAATACCAACTCCTAATGCTGCAATTGAAATTCGACCACCATCTAATGTATATAAAAATTGCTTAAATCCTCTTTCAGGATCTCCTAATAGATTCTCTTTAGGAACTCGCACATCCTCTAAAATTAATTCTGCTGTATCTGAACCTCGAACACCCATTTTTTCATAGTTACTATTAATCGTGAATCCAGGTGTATCCGTTGGAACGATAAGTGCAGAGATAATGTTCTTTCCATTTGCATCCTTACCTGTTACAGCAGTTACTATGACCGTTCTTGCAAAGCTTGCATTCGTAATCCAGCACTTCTCACCATTTATGACGTATTCATCACCATCTAATACCGCCTTAGTTTGAGTGCCACCAGCATCTGAACCTGCATTCGGTTCTGTTAACCCAAATGAACCTAGTGATTGACCCGAAGCTAACGGAACTAAATGCTCTTGCTTTTGTTGTTCAGTTCCAAAATAATAAAGTGGACTTGCTCCAAGGGAAACTGCTGCAGCATAGCTTAATCCAGTTCCACCACAAGCACGGCCAATCTCTTCAACAGCTAAGGCGTACGAAATAGTATCCCCACCAGAACCACCGTACTCTTCAGGAAAAGGAATCCCCAACATGCCAAGCTCCCCCATCTTTTTAAACGTTTCTTTTGGAAACTCAGCCGTTCTATCTACATATTCCGCATTAGGTGCTACCTCATTTTGTGCAAAATCTCTTACCATATCTCTAATCATTTGTTGGTCCTGTGTTAATTCAAAGTTCATAATTTGCTTCCTCCTTATAATAGATAGATTAGTTTTAAATAACTGAGCAAACGCTCAACATTGGAAAGAACATAAGTATTTGATCCTTCTAACATAAAAATAGTATGAAAACTCTTAAAACATTCCTATTATTTTATAAAACTAGATTTTACTTAGATGTGCATGTTCAAAAAGGGAATCATAAGCCTTTTTGAACATGCTATTCTTCTCAAACAAATCTTTTCACTCTTTTGTAAGACTTCACTTCACGGAAGCTCTTCTTACCTTCCTTACTCATTCCGAGATACGATTCGCGGACCCCCTCATTAGTCAAAAGACTATCAACTGGGCCCTCCATTACAATTCTTCCATTTTCCATAATATATCCAAAATCAGCAATGGAAAGAGCGACATTTGCATTTTGTTCAACAACTAAAATAGAGGTCCCTTCCTCCTGATTTATTTGCTTAATGTTTTGGAATATCTCCTTTACTAGTAATGGAGCAATTCCTAGTGATGGTTCATCTAATAATAATAGCTTTGGCTTTGCCATAATTCCCCGGCCAATAGCTAACATTTGTTGTTCCCCACCAGATAATAATCCAGCATGCCTATTTCGAAGCATTTTTAATTTAGTAAAATAATGATACACTCTCTCAAGATCAGATTTAATATTATTTCGATCTTTTCTCGTATATGCACCTGCCATCAGATTTTCTTCCACTGTTAAATGTTTAAAGACTCTTCTTCCTTCAATACATTGAAAGATTCCATCTTTTACAATACGGTCTGGATCAATACCATTAATGTTTTTCCCATCAAATTCGATTTGACCATCTACTACTTGACCGCCATCACTTTTTAATAAACCAGAAATTGCTTTTAATGTTGTTGATTTTCCTGCTCCATTACTTCCTAATAGGGCAACGATTTTTCCGTCAGGAACCTCAAGTGACATTCCCTTTAATACTAAGATGATTTTTGAATATACAACTTCAACATTACTAAGACGGAGCATGTGTCAACCTCCTATATTTTAGAAGTAAGAGAGGGCAAAAGATTGTTACCCTCTCTTAAAATTTCTTTAGTCGTTAATTCCGAAGTAATCTGTTAGCATTACCCATTCACCACTTTGTAATTGACCTAAACGAATTTGGTCAGTACCTGCATGGTTATCAGGTGAGAATGAAACATTAGCACCTAGACCACCTAAATCAAGATTATTAATTGACTCAATTGCTGCTTTTACATCTGAACCAGTTACTTCTCCACCTGTTTGCTCTACTGCTACCCGAACTGCTTCAGCATAGATTGCAGCTGTCGCCCAACCTTGAACAAACTTCTGGTTAATGTCATCAACTGATTGTCCTTTAGAGTCTAAATACTCAACGATAGCACCCATACCTGGAATGTCTTCACTAGGAAATGCATGTGTTACAACTGCAATAAAGTCATCTAACGCTTCAACCCATTGTGCGTTGTCACTACCTTCAGGAATTAGACCTTCCCCAGCAGTCCAGTTTAATCCCATAAATTGTGTATCCCAGCCTAGGAATTTACCATCACGAACGACATTCCTTGTTTGACCCCAAGTGTAGTTAATGATTGCGTAATCTGGAACATCATTATTTCTTTCCCATGATTGTAAAGTCGTTTGAGGGTCAGTATCACCAAGCTCAATTAAAATGTCTGGTGTAATTTCAATAACGCCAGCTAAATTTTCTTCCGCATATGCTTTAATGTCTTTAATTGGTGATTCACTAAATGGATGCCCCTCATGGTAAACTAACGCAACACTTGCAGGTGTGCTTCCTTCGTGGTTTTCAGCAATCCATTCAAGCATTGCACGGCCTTGATCCGAATAGCTTGCAGCTGTTAAGAAGTTATATCCACTTTGAGAACCTGTATCCTTTAAGTTCTCTGAATATGATCCAGAGAAAAATGGTATTTCATCGGCAATAATCTGACTACGTAATGCTTCTGTATCACCTGTTCCCCATCCAATAATTGCAGCTACCTCATGTCTATCTCTTAAAGATTGATAAATTTGTTGCGCTCGACTTACATCATACGCATAATCTTCTCCAATTAAATCAATCTTGAAGTCATTATCTTGAGAGTTGAAATATTCATAGTATGCTCTTGCTCCATCTGCGTATGGTGCACCTACATCTCCAGTGGCTCCTGTTTCATCAAAAATACCGCCAATTTTAACGACTGTATCAGATTCACTTATTCCATCGTCTGTAGAACCACCTGGTGTATTTGATGCCTCATTACCTCCACACCCTGCAAGTAACCCTAGCGCAAGCACTGAACTAGCTACTGCAGCAGTTACTTTGTTTAAACGAAACTTCTTCATCAAATTTCCCCCTTTTTTTTGATAGAGCATATATTGGATGAAGCCCTCAAACTATGTAAGAACCTCTAAATCCCTTAGTAGTGAAACTTTTCAAACTGATAGTAAACAAGTTAATCCTTTGGTGAGATAATAAGCTCCTCTCTAATACGAGAATGGCCAGAGCCTTATATAGTTCTTGAAATTATTCCATATATGAACCAATCCTCCAGGCTCGAAAATAAGGAATAGGATAATTACTAGACCAAAGACAAATTCACGGAACGATGTAAGCATGTGATAAGCGTTAGGCATATAAATCGTAAGGAACTCAACCATAAAACCTAACCCTACAGGCAATAATGTAATGAAAATTGCACCTAGAATTGCACCAAAGACACTACCTAGACCACCTACTAGAATCATTGCTAAATACTGAATTGAAACTTGGATACTATAAAGCTCGACTGTTACAACCATTGTGTAATGAGCAAGTAAAGCCCCACCAATCCCAACGATGAAAGAACTTATGGCAAAGGACATAACTTTATAGCTAAACAAGTTAATCCCCATAATTTGTGCTGCAACATCTCTGTCACGAACTGCTAAAAAGGCACGACCTGTACGAGTTCTAAATAGATTAAGAGCATAAATCGTTGTCAAAATCGCAATCGTTAAACATAAAAAGTAATAGCTATTGTGACTAGAGAATGTATATCCTCCAATAGATGGACGGCTTAAAAGCATTCCAGCTCCTCCACCAGTAAGGCCACTTGCTCGACCGATAATCCAAAGAATTACTACTTGAGCTGCTAAGGTTGCAATCGCTAAGTATAACCCTTTTAATCTCAATGATGGAATACCAAACAATCCACCAATAACAGCTGTAACTAGACCTGCTAAAGGAAGTGAAATCCAGAAGCTCCATCCAAGGGTTGTTGTTAATATTGCGGATGTATAGCCTCCTACCGCTAAGAACGCCCCTACCCCCACTGAAATTTGTCCTGTAAACCCGGTTAAAATATTTAATCCAATTGCCCCAATAACAGCAATCGCACATAATGTAGCTAAACCAACTACATAGTTTGAAGCGAATAACGGAAACATAAATAACAATATGACAATGACCAACATCCTCAGTTTTACTTGAGGAATCTTAAACAACTCCATATCCTTACTGTAACTCGTCTTGTAATTCCCACATTCCATGACAAATGGATTTTTCATTCATTCACACCCTTTCGATTCCACCTTTTCCAAATAGACCATGTGGTTTAAGCATCAAAATAATTGTTACAATAATAAACGGAATGACTTCCTTAATTCCTCCACCTAAAATCGGTTGTAAGTAACCTGCAGCTAGATTTTGAATAATCCCGATAATAAATCCACCAACGATCGCTCCTGGAATACTATCAAGACCACCTAAAATAACAACAGGTAACACTGTTAGACCAATCGTTGCCATGGAAGCGTTTACACCATTGATATTACCTAATAAAACCCCACCTACTGCTGCAACTAGTGCTGCAATACCCCAGGTAATAGCGTAAACCTGTTTAACACTTATCCCCATTGACAGGGCAGCCATTTGGTCATCTGCAACACTACGCATTGCAAGACCCATTTTTGAAAATTTGAAGAATAACGTAAAAGCAACAAGTAAAATCATTACGATGATGAAAGACCATAAATAGACTGGAGCAATGACAACGTCACCCATTCTGATTGGAGTGGCAGGAAAAATTGGTGGGTATGATTTTGTTTGGTGTCCCCAAATCATATGAACCAAACCGGCTAGTAAACTAGCAAGACCGATTGTTGCCATTATGACAGATATTACTGGTGCATTTATAAGAGGTCTTAGTACGACTCGTTCAACGGTCATTCCAAGAATGGCATTGAACACTAGTGTGATTAAGAGTGCTAGAATGAATGGAATATCATAAACTGCGACTAGAGTAAGACAGATATAGGAACCGATTAAAACGAATTCACCATTGGCTAAATTTAATGCATCACTAGCTTTATAAATAAGGACAAACCCTAAAGCTACTAATGCGTAGATACTACCAACAACAATCCCTGTAATAACCATCTGCAAGAAAAAGCTCATTTACTTATGCCACCTCCTTATTTGCTTCTAAATCAATGACTTGTAAGTCAGTTTCTGCATCATTTCCATCATTGATTTTGAGCCTGAGTTGAGAGCTTGACGAGTATAAACCATCAAAAACGATTTGATATTTTTCTTCAAGATAGCTTCTTCGTACCTTTTGTGTACGAGTTAGTTCTTCATCGTCGGCATCTAACTCTTTATGGAGGATAACTATTTTCTTCACACGCATAGATTCTGGTAAGTCTTTCATAATTGAAGCAACTTCTTTTTCGATTAAGCTGATTACTTCTTTTTTCGTAGATAAATCAGCATATGTTGTGTAGACAATTTGATTTTTCTCTGCCCACCTTCCAACATTCGCCATATCAATGTTAATCATTGACACTAAATATGGTTTTGCTTTTCCAAAGACTATCGCCTCTTTTATAAAACGGCTATGCTTTAGTTTGTTTTCTATTTCCGTTGGTGCTACCTTCTCACCATTAGATAGAATTTGAATATCTTCTAACGGATCCGTAATATAGAGATGTCCATTCTCGTCAAGTTCTCCTCGGTCCCCCAATGAAACCCAACCGTCCTGAACATTGTTTTTATATGAGATATCATCTTTATAATATCCTTTAAAAACACTAGGACTCTTTACAAGAACCACTTCATTTTCGGATAACATCACTTCTGTACTAGGTAGTGGTACCCCAACACTTCGTTCGTTAATATCATTATCCCTTTGTAAGAACGACACCCCACATACTTCCGTTGCACCGTAGCACTGCTTTACATTAATTCCATGTGCTTGAAAGAAGTGCACTGCATCTGTTCCTAAGGAGCCACCCCCACTATAGGCTCGTTTAATTCTAGCTAACCCTATATGGTCACGAATGGCACTGAATACTAGAAAATCTCCTATAACGTACATAAGCTTTGTTCCAAAAGAAATCGATTCATTATTTACTTTTGCCTTGGCAACTTTATCACCATATGACTTAAAGAAATTATAAACCTTTTTCTTTAACCAACTAGAACCATCCATTCTCAGTTTAAATCTAGAGATAATATTTTCGTATGTTTTTGGTGGAGCAAACATCGTATGTGGTCCAATTTCACGCAAATCACTAAGTACTGTCGTAGGTTCCTCTGAAAAATTTATTTTTACATTTTTATACAAGGACATTGTAACAGAGATAACCTGTTCCCCTATCCAAGCTAAAGGTAAGAAAGATAACTGGTCATTGTTCTCTTCGAATCTATCAACTTCTGATAACGAATGTGCAGTAGCAAGCAAGTTACTATGACTAAGCATAACACCTTTAGGTTTCCCAGATGTACCTGCTGTATAAGATATAATTGCGATATCCTCACTATTTACTTTGTTTACTTGTTCCTCAAAGTAGGTAGGATTCTTTTGAACAAACACTTCCCCTTTCTTCTGTAAATCTGACATATAAAAGAGTTTACTATTTTTATAGCTACGTAAACTTTTATCGTTGTAATAGATGATTTTCTCTACCAGAGGTATCTTTTCCTCTATTTCAAGTAATTTATCAACTTGCTCTTGGTCTTCAGCGATGACGATTTTTGCTTCACAATGATTTAAATAGTACACAAGTTGGTCTGGAAGTGATTCCTGATAAATTCCTACTACAATTCCACCAATACTTTGTGCTGCAAGCTCCGAATAAACCCAATGTGGTCTGTTATCACCAAGAATGGCAAGCCTATCACCTTTTTCAAAGCCACACTCACTAGAAAGAGCTGCACTAAGGTTTTTTACATTTTCTAGGTATTCTCTCCATGTAATTTCATTCCAAATCCCTAATTTCTTCTGCCTTAAAGCAACAGTCTCTTTTGACGTTGTACCTCTTTCAAGTAATAATTTCGGTAATGTTTTATCAGTACTCATTACTGTTTCCCTCCCTTCACTACATAGCTTCTTCTTCACCGATGTATGCTTTAATAACCTCTGGGTTACTCTGTATTTCTTCAGGAGTACCAAAACCTATTTGTTTACCAAAATCAAGTACAGCAATATTATCTGACAAGTCCATTACTACACCTAAGTCATGCTCAATTAACACAACAGTAATGTCTTTCAGTTCATGCATATCAATAATGAATCGGGACATATCTTCTTTCTCTGAGCTATTCATCCCTGCCATCGGTTCATCTAGTAAAATTAAGTCAGGCTCTAGAGCCAATGCTCTTCCTACCTCAACCCGCTTCTGCAACCCATAAGACAAGGTCCCAACTGGTGTATGACGAATATCTTGCAATTGTAGAAACTCAATTACCTCTTCAACTGCTAGACGATGCTTAACTTCCTCCTTCTGAGCCGAGCCCCAGTAGAGGCCGCCAGCTAACAAGCCTGATTTCATTAACGTATGTCTACCTAGCTTTAAATTATCCAAAACAGACATATGTGCAAATAATGCGATATTCTGAAAGGCTCTGGCTATTCCTAAAGCAGTTCGCTTATAAGGCTTCACACCTAAGATTTCTTTGCCATTATAGCGGATAGAGCCATTAGAAGGCTGATACAATCCACTAATGCAATTCAACATACTTGTTTTCCCAGCTCCATTTGGACCAATGAGTGAAAAAATTTCCCCTTTGTTAATATGAAAGCTAACATCATTTAAGGCTTTTACACCACCGAACTGGAGTGAGACGTTCTCAATCTCCAATATTTTTGTCATTCATTGTTCCCCCTTTTTTGTA
The DNA here is from genome assembly GCF_002335805.1 of Bacillus sp. FJAT-45350. Lineage (NCBI taxonomy): Bacteria > Bacillati > Bacillota > Bacilli > Caryophanales > Bacillaceae > Bacillus > Bacillus sp. FJAT-45350. The sequence continues at coordinate 2,562,091 of NZ_NISU01000001.1, forward strand.
GCAAATTAAATGTAAGCGTTAACATGATTTTAAAATGAGCAGGTGCTCAATGTCAATACACAATTATAAATTTTACGAAAATTCTAAATTGTCGAAAATTGGAGCAGTTTATCCTTTCCTGTCTTATCTCCCCCTACACGTAAGATTAATAGGCTAATGTTAGATTTACTACTTCTACTGTAATTACATGCTAGTGAAATAGTTGCATGTTATGATAAAAAGATAAATAAACAAAATCGTTCTTTTACTATAATATCTGTGAGGGGAATATCGTGAATTTATTTTTATTAGGTGGAACTGGAAGAGTCGGTTCGGAAATTTTAAACTTAGCAGTTGAAGAAAATTATAATATAACTGTTTTTACTCGCTCACCAGATAAAATTGAGAAGAGTTATGTCCAAATCATCGACGGTAATGTATTAGACCCTACCTCCCTTAGTAATCAAATGAAAGGAGCAGATATCGTTGTAAGTGCTTTAAGTACAGACGGCTGCGATACTATTTCCAAAAGTATGCCATATATAATAGAAGAAATGAATAAATCACAAGTGAATAGGATTGTTACAGTTGGAACAGCTGGCATTCTACAAAGTCGTTTAGAACCTTTGAAGTTTCGATTTCAATCTGCAGAATCAAAAAGGAAAAGCACAAAAGCAGCTGAGGATCACCTCAAAGCATATCTCCTACTAAAGAAATCAAGCTTATGCTGGACGATTGTTTGTCCAACGTATTTACCTGAAGGGGAGTATACAGGGATCTACCGTGTTGAAAAGGATTTTCTCCCACTAGATGGTGAAAAAATCTCTGTTCCTGATACCGCTGAGTTTACTTTTAAACAAATAACAAATACACAGTATCTAAATACAAGAGTTGGAATTTCTTATTAAAAATATGTTTGAAGTTTCCTGGATACCATCCTTGGTTACGTTCTATTAAGATAATAGTACACTAATAAACTATTAACGAATTAACGTTCCTGAATAGATTCTATTTTATGAAAAAATACCTATACCAATGTTCAATTTAATATTAAATGATTGGAACAAATGAAGTAAAAAACTTTATTTGTTCTTTTTTATTATAGAAAAAAAGCCATTTTCATATAAATGCTACTTAAAATGCCCTTGTTTCTGCACATTCAAGTCACCAAGGTAAATAAAGGAAACTATGTTAAAATAAAAATTTATCAGATTATATCGAATTTTATCGAAACATATGGTATATTATTTTTACTCATCAGATAATTTTAGTCATTTAAAGGAGGAATACGTTAGTGAATAACTTAAACGACCAAAACAGGGAACAGTGGGCATCACGTCTAGGTTTTATGCTTGCTGCCATGGGTTCTGCTGTTGGATTAGGTAATATATGGAGATTCTCTTACGTTACTGGAGAGAATGGTGGAGCTGCCTTTCTATTACTCTATATTATTTGTATTGTCATGATTGGTATCCCAATCCTGATGGCAGAGTTCACTATTGGTAGACGAGCTCAAAGCGATGTCATTGGCTCTTTCCAGAAACTATCCCCAGGAACGCCATGGGTACTTGGTGGGTTTCTCGGTGTAGCATCCGCATTTATTATTTTATCTTTCTATGGAGTTATTGCAGGTTGGACTTTACATTATTTCACAAGTTATTTAACAGGTGGGCTATGGTCACAACCTCAAGAAGGCTACGGAGATTACTTTGGGGGATTCATTACTGACCCTATCAAACCAATCTTCTGGCAAGTTATTTTCATGGCTTTAACAATAAGTATTGTTGCAATAGGTGTTAAAAAAGGAATTGAAACTACAAATAAAATATTAATGCCTCTTCTAGCTATCTTATTAATTATCCTTGCTGGTTATAGCTTAACTCTAGGTGGAGCTAAGGAAGGACTAGCTTTCTTATTCAAACCGGACTGGTCAGTATTATCTAACCCAGACGTTTATTTAGCAGCACTAGGTCAAGCCTTCTTTTCGCTTAGCTTAGGAATGGGTGCCTTAATCACGTATGGTAGCTATCTTTCTAAAAAAGAAAGGCTTCCAGGGGCAGCTGTAGGTGTTGCTTCATTAGATACGGTATTTGCAATTATTGCTGGTATCATGATTTTCCCAGCTGTATTCGCCTTTGGTATCGACCCTGCAGATGGACCCGGGCTTGTATTTGTAACTTTACCAGGTATCTTTGATAGCATTGCGTTTGGAGGAATTGTAGGGATTGCGTTCTTCTTCTTATTAGCTGCGGCTGGCCTTTCTTCTGCAGTTTCATTATTAGAAGTTGCTGTTGCCTACTTCATGCGAAAATTTCAGTGGAGCCGAAGAAAAGCTGCTGTATTAATTGGAGGTATAATCTTCTTACTAGGAATTCCTTCATCATTAGGAATTGGACCATTATCTCATGTTACATTCTTTGGAAAAGACATTCTTGATAGTATGGACTTCATCGCATCAAACATTTTCCTACCGTTAGGTGGTTTAATTATTGCATTATTTGTTGGTTGGGGATGGAAAAAAACCGAGGCATTGGAAGAATCAGATTTCGGTAATACATTTATCGGTAACGCTTGGTTATTAATACTACGTTATATCGCTCCAATTGCCATCTTAATTATCTTCTTACGCTCAATCGGATTATTTTAATAAAACAATAGAAGGATAGGCTATGCAGTGAGTAATATCTGCTTGGCCTATCCTTTTCTACTATCATAAAACTAGAGAATTAATCGTTCAGCATAAATAATGGTTTTTCAGTAGCCTAATTAATCTCTTTTTTCTTTACTCAACTATTTAATAATCTCACAGTTTTCTTCTTCTAGTTTATTATAAAGCCAGTCTAAGTCCATCCCATTTCCAGCTTCAATTCTCTCTATAGTTGCGATTTCTTTCTTTTCTATCTCCAGTGCCTTTTGTTGTAAATCTTTTGCATCCTCAGGCCTTACCACAATCACTCCATCACTATCCCCTATAATAATGTCTCCAGGGAAAATGACTTTTCTTCCAATACTAATAGGCGAATTGATTTCACCAGGACCATTTCGATATGGACCATTCGGTGTACGACCTTTTGCAAAAATTGGGATATCCATTTTAAGTAACGCATCATAATCTCTAATACATCCGTTAATAACAAAACCACCTAATTTTTTTGATTCTGCAAATTTAGCTAGTATTTCACCAACTAATGCACGTTCCATATTACCGTCACCATCAATTACAAGAATATCTCCTGGCTTGGCTTTTTCTACAGCAAGAAAAATCATTAAATTATCTCCACTCGGTACTTTCACAGTGAAGGCAGGTCCGAGTATATTTTTGCTGTTCATTTGATGAATCGATTCGTTAATAGCACCCATACGATTCATTGAATCATCAATATTAGCCACTTGGATACGTTCAAAACCTTTAATTAACTCTTTTGATGGTCTTTCAATTGTTTCAATAACACGATAACCTAGATTTGACATAAAAAAATTCACCTTTCTTAAATTTATTAAATTCATTAAATTTATTAAAAACTCTTTTTGCATTGTTTGAATAATAAGTGTGAAGCATTATTTTAATTAAATCAATATTAACATTCATCCTAGGGTATGTAATCATTATTAACATTAATGATTCTGACTAAACTACCTGTCCAGAAGTTAATAATATTCTAAATATAGAAAAGAAGTGGTTAAATTAACCACTTCTTTCATTTTTGTAATCTATTTATTCATTTTCTTATTCATACTTCTTGCAACCCATACCCCTGTAGCTCCTGCTTGAGCAAGTCCTCGAGTAATACCTGCACCATCTCCACCACAGTAAAGTCCTTCAATCTCTGTCTCTAGCTCTTCTGTTAATTTAGGGCGGGCAGAATAGAATTTCGCTTCTACACCGTAGAATAATGTATGCTCAGATGCTAACCCTGGAGTAACCTTATCAAGAGCTTCGACCATTTCTACTAAACTTTTCATTGTGTTATAAGGTAAAACTAACCCTAAATCACCTGGTACCGCCTCTTTTAATGTTGGTTCTAAAAATCCTTCTTTAATACGTTTCTCCGTTGAACGCCTGCCCTTCATGATATCGCCAAACTTTTGAACGATGACCCCACCATTTGATAAATCATTAGCACGTTCACAGATTTCTCTAGCATACTCATTCGGCTTCTCAAATGGTTCAGTAAATTTATGAGATACTAATAATGCAAAATTAGTATTTTCTGATCCTAACGCTTCATCTTTATAGGAATGACCATTTGCTGCCATAACTCCACTATGGTTTTCAACTACTACATGACCTGAAGGATTACTACAGAAAGTTCTAACTTGAGTACCTACAGACGTATTATAAATAAATTTCCCTTCATATAAATGCTTATTAATCTCACGCATAACAATATCAGACGTCTCGACACGTACACCAACATCCACTTGATTGTTATACATTTTTAATTTTCTTTTCTTCATGATATCTGTCAGCCATGCAGAACCATCTCTACCAGGAGCTATAAAAACAAAATCACTTTCATACACTTCATCATTTTTCAGTATGATTCCGGTTACTTTATGCTTACCATCTTCTTTAACTGTTGTAATATCTTTTACTTCCGTTTTGTAAAGCATATCAACCTTATCTGTTAGATATTCATAAATAGATTTTAAAATTTCAAGATTTTGCTCAGTCCCTAAGTGTCTTACTTGTGCTCTTAGTAGCTTAAGCCCTGCACCATATCCTCTTTGTTCAATATCTCTTACAGCTTCTGTAGTAGGATCAGTAATTGATTCTGTTGCACCATGCTTTAAATTAATCTCATCAACATACTTAATTAATTCGAGAACCTTTGAAGGTGTTAGATAATCTGTCATCCATCCACCAAATTCAGTAGTGATATTAAACTTTCCGTCACTATATGCTCCTGCTCCACCAAAACCATTCGTAATTGAACAAGCAGGCAAACATCCAGCAAAGTCTTTCTTTCCTGCAGCTGGTGGACATAATTTAATTTTATCTTCTAAAATTGGACAGCTTCTACGGTATATATCATGGCCCTTATCAACTAATAATACTTTTGTATTTGGCGCTTGTAATAATAGTTCATAGCTAGCAAAAATTCCCGCAGGTCCTGCACCAACTATAATTGCATCATATCTTTTCATAAGTAATTCCTCCAAAAGTAATCTATTTTTGGCAAAAAAAAATCCCAAACTATAAACGGGTACACTTTGCCCCGTTCGTAGTTAGGAATTATTGGTTCCTTCTAGAGACCCTTAAACCATATCATTAAGGATATACGAACTTTTTGTAATTGAATTTAATTTCTTATCCATAGATGATTATAAAGGATTTTTACACTATGTCAATAACAAATAACATTTTTATTCGTGTTTACATACCTTTATCTTTCATATACTAATTATCGATTAAATAACATCACTAAAAACCGAACATTATTACCACAACTCATTCCATAAGTTAAAATGTATATGGCATTAATCAAATGAGAATTGAATCTGTTAATTAGGAAGGTTCGATTTGTGATTAAAACCAAACTATCGACATGTACAAAATATGTAATATAATAACAATACAGGAAAGGGGGACTTACTATTTTAACTAAAAGGATTCTATGGACGATGTCTGTAGCTCAATTTTTAGCCATGCAAATTTGGTTTAACTTTTCAGCTGTTATGCCCGTTATTGAACAGGAATGGGGACTTACCCCAACTCAATCTGGTATCATCATCGCCTTTTTTCATGTAGGCTATGTCATTGCCATACTTTTCTACAGCTTTTTAATAGATAAATATAATCCAAAGTATTCCTTTGTCTTTGGAGCTTTAGTAGCAGGGATTGCTGGGATTATATTCGCCCTCTTTGCTCAAGGCTTTTGGTCTACTCTAATATTACGTATGATCTCAGGAATTGGGATCGCAGGAATTTATGTACCTGGTATGCGTATTCTTTCAGGTTTGTTTCCTCCTAAAGAACGTGGAAAAGCTCTTGGAGTATATGTTGGCTCTCTCGTAGTTGGTTCAGGATTTTCTCTTTTTGTTTCAGGTTTATTTATTGAATTTATCGGTTGGCAAGGTGTAATTCTCTTAACCTCTAGCTTCTGTATTATTGCTGCTATTCTCATGTATACACTTTCTATTCCAACTGTTAAGAGCACAGGGCAAAACCTAGCTCTACAATGGCAAACGTTCAAGAAAGTCTTTAGAAAGCCAAACCTACTTGTAAATGGAGGTTATGCAGGGCATTGCTGGGAGCTTTATGCAATGTGGGCATGGATTGGTCCATTTTTAGTTTACTATTTTACAGTTCAAGGCTTTGCACAATCTGACGCTATACGTTTTGGAAACATGGCTGGGGCACTTGTAATTATGATAGGTGGTATTGCTACATATATTGGTGGAAGATTATCAGACCATATCGGGAGAATTAAAGCTATCAATCTATTTCTAGTTATTAGCATTCTTTGCTCATTATTTATCGGTTGGTTAACTACTTTGCCACTGATTGTTATGCTTACCCTTGCTAGTATTTATGGTTTCACTATTGTTGCAGATTCACCAATTTATAATGTATCAATTACAGAAGTTGCTGACCCGGAAGTTCTAGGTTTAGCATTAGGAGTACAGTCAGTATTAGGGTTCTCTGTCACGATATTCTCTCCCATTATTTTCGGTATCGTATTAGAATCATTCAGTTGGGGTATGGCATTTACAGTAATTGGTATCGGTACTATCCTTGCTCCTATTTGCATGCTTTTATTAAGTAAAATACAACATCAGACGAACTTGCTTAGAGGTAGTAAATAAGATTATTTAAAAATCCAACCGACAGACTTTTCTAAATCTGTCGGTTGGATTTAATTATTTCCAAACTAATTCGATTGGTAAAACTTCTTGAATATCGTTAAATTGTTTCTCTTTTTGCTCTTCTGTCATCCAAATGTGAACAACGCCTTCATCCTCACTACTTCTTATTAAACGCCCAATCCCCTGACGTAAACGAAGTAGCATATAAGGTGCATCAACATCCTTTAATGGATCTTCTGCATGCTTCCTTTTTGCTTGGAACACGGGGTCATGAGGTGGAAACGGAAGCGAAGAGATAATGACCTGTGTTAAGGATTGACCTGGTACATCTAACCCTTCCCATAAATGATAAGCACATAACACTGTCTCTTCATTATTTTGGAATTGGTCTACAGTTGCACTGATCTCTCGGTCACCTTCATAAACAATGTCAAAATTCCAACTCTGTTCTTTCGCCCATATTCTGAAACGGTTCATCTCTTCAAATGATGTGAATAAAACTAACGATTTTCCTCCACGCTCAATTAAGTTTTGGCCAATTTGAGCCCACTTATCATCTTCCATCCCTTGAATATGACCATATAAACTCATTTGCTCTTCATAATCAAATGGAGAAGCTACAGTAAATGATAAATAATCGTTTATCCCCAAGTTTTTAGCTATGTAAGAAAAATCTCCTGCCCTAGATAACGTTGCAGATGAAAAGATAAACGGAATTTTTTGTGAGAAGACCTCTTTCTCCAAGATATCTTCCACTAGTCTTGGCATGATAACAAACGAAGATTCTGTTTCAGTTTCTTCAAGCCAGAAAATACCTTCGCCATCCTTTAATAATATCGATAACCCATAGGAAAAGAACTCTAAATATTCTTCTATTATTTTCACATGATAATCTTCTAATACGTGCAACTCAGCATCAAAAACGAGCTGTTCTAAAAGGTCTTGTACACTTTTATCCATTTTCTCAACGATGGCTATCATCGCTTCTGTCCGTGGCACTTCTTTACGGTTAGAACCTTCAACCATAACAGCTGCACCGCTTAATATATCAAACCATTCATCATGTAAGGCTAGAATATCTTCTATTAAATATAAAGACTCTTCCCTTACATCTTGACTCATATATGCGGTTAAAACTGTTGTTAATGTCTCAGAATGAAAACGATACGTTAATGCTTTTTGCGCGGAGAACTCCAATAAATGTCCTTCATCAAACACAACACAGCTTGCATCTGGTAATAATGTTAGCTGTCCCTCACGCTTCCTAGATTCCTTAGTCCACACATGCTCCATGTAAAAATCATGAGAACAAATAATGAGATCTGCTGCTTCTCTATAATAATTACGGTGAAGGGTTTGTCCACAACGGTGGCGCCAATCACAGGTTGAGCATTGTTGTAGAGTATCCCAGGCAACAGTTTCCCACTTATCATTTGGAACCCATGGGTAATCTTTTCTATCACCGTAACGCTCTAATAATGATGAGCCACTATCAAAAGCGAAATCAGGTATCTCATCATGAACACGTAAGATGTCGTCATCATCAGTTTGATTTGAAAGTTTGTCTAATTTCTTCACACATACGTATTGCTCTCTTGCCTTCGCTAAACGTACATCAACCTTCAGCCCTAATGCTTTTTGTAACTTTTCAATATCGCCACCCTCTTTTACAAGCTGCTCAATCAATGTCTCATCGGCACATGAAATAATTGCAGGCTTTCTCATATAGCGGGCATAACAAATTGCATAGAGAAGGTAAACAAAGGTTTTTCCTGTACCAACTCCAGCTTCAGCAAATATAACGCTTTTATTTTTAAAGGCTTGTTCTACTTGAAAAGCCATAAAGATTTGTTCGTCTCGTAACTCATATCCTTTTTCAGGTAGGATATCATAAAAAACATCACCAATATAGTCACCTAATTGGTCAAAGAAGTTTTCTGTTTTCGAGATTTTAAATGGAAGTGATTTTATCATAACTATCCCCTTTTCTTAACCATACATATCAGTCTATTAACTAAAATAAAAATTTGCAAGACATATTAGTTGAATACTTCTATACAGGGGTATCGTTTGCCTCTATTTGCTAAATAGTTTATACTAAAAAATGTTTTTTAATTACCTTTACTTTTCCATTTCTTTACATGACTTACGCTTATATTACACAAAATAGGGTAAACAGACTAATAGTTCGTCTATCTAGTTTCTTTTTTAGAGCTACTATTTCTAGTTCATTCTAACTACGAAAGGTTTTGATTTTATATGAATGAAGGGAAGGAACATACAAAAAACAAACCAGGTAGTGTACTTTATATCTCTGCCATTTTTGTTGCATTATTCGTTTTGTGGGGATTCATAGCACCACACCAGCTTGAAAGAGTAGCTAGTGATATGCTTGCCTTCACAATAGACACGTTTGGCTGGTATTACATGATTGTTGCTGCAATATTCGTATTCTTTATTATTTTCTTAGCTGTCAGTCCTTTTGGACGTTTACGACTTGGGAAACAAGATGACCGACCTCAGTATAGCTATTATACATGGATTGGTATGTTGTTTTCTGCTGGAATTGGTGTCGGCTTTGTCTTCTGGGGCGTTGCAGAGCCAGTTCTTTATTATCTCGATCCACCAGCCGGCATTGAAGCAGGAAGTAATGCTGCCGCACTTATTGGATTACGATATTCCGTTTATCATTGGGCACTTCATCCGTGGGCTATTTTTTCACTTGTTGCCTTAGCCCTTGGTTATGTTCAATTTCGTAAAGATCAACCAGCGCTAATAAGCTCAGTTTTCTACCCACTGATCGGTAACAGAGTAAACGGTGTATTCGGACGTGGAATTGATATTTTAGCTGTACTTGCAACTTCAACAGGTGTTGCTACAACCTTTGGTTTAAGTGCAATGCAAATTACCGGTGGTCTATCCTATTTAACTAATATTCCTAATACAGTAACAACACAGCTTGTCATTATTGCAATAGTGTCAGTTCTATTTATGCTATCTGCAGCAACAGGAGTAGATAAAGGTATCCGCTATTTAAGTGTTATCAACTTAACAATTGCTGGGCTTTTGCTTATCTTTATGATGATTGTTGGACCAACTGTTTACATTTTTGAAAACATTGTAACGACCATTGGTGGCTATGTGGCAAACATTATCCCAATGAGCTTAACAATGACTCCATTTACTGATAATCCGTGGCTCGGTTCTTTTACTATTTTCTACTGGGCATGGCATATAGCATGGGCACCATTCATGGGGCTATTTATTGCTCGAATATCAAGAGGTAGAACGATTCGTGAATTTGTTATCGGTGTACTATTAGTACCATCATTACTAGCAGTAATTTGGTTTTCGACTTTCGGTGGTTCAGCTCTGCATATCGAAGTTATCCAAAACGGGTCGATTGCAAATGCGATCGTAGACAATGTTGAACTAGCATTGTTTATGTTATTAGGTGAATTCCCACTCGGACAACTTATGAGTGGTTTAGCCGTGGTTCTCATTTTAATATTCTTTATTACTTCAGCTGACTCAGCAACCTATGTATTAGGGGCTATGACATCAAAAGGAAGTCTTTCACCAAGATTAGGTATTAAATTACTATGGGGTATTCTTATCGCTGGAACAGCTAGTGTGTTACTTCTAAGTGGTGGCTTAACTGGATTACAGACCGCATCTATAGTAGCAGCGTTACCATTCTCAATGATAATGATTGTAATGATTGCCTCTATGCTCAAAATGTTTACTGCAGATCTAAAAGAAGAAAAGCGTGAACGGAAGAAACAAGAAATAACACGTATTAAAAAAGAACTTATTAAAGCAATGGAACAAAACTTTGAAGGTAAGCTGGAAGAAAAATTCGACGATGCCTTTGACGAAAGACTTGTTGATAAACTTGATGATGCATTTAATGAGAAATTAGATGACAAATTTGAAGACGCATTCGAAGAAAAACTAGAAAATAAATTTGAAGATGCCTTCGAGGAAAAATTCGAGGACAAGATTGGAACTGTAATTGAAGATAAATTTGAAGAAGTGTTAGAAGACAAACTAGAGGACTATACGAAAGAACAAATTAATAAAGATAAAAAGTAAAAAAAGTCTGTGTCAGAAAATTACTTTTGACACAGACTTTCCTCTTTTACTGATTTACACGCTAGCTAAACTAAACCTTATTACTTATGATGTTTAGGGTGTTTACCAACTAAGTAAATAGCACTAATGATTCGCTTATTTATCCACTTTAAGTTTTCATGTGTATTCAAACTATTGAATACATTTTGTCTTCCCTCTTCAGATGTAACATAATGTACTGGTAGTGTATTAAGGCTTAAAGCAATAATATCATTTCTACATTTTAAACATTTACAGAACGTTTGAAAGTCAGCACCTAACATTTGGATATTAACTAACGTTTCTACTAGTTCTTCCATAACATTTTCATAATTGCGATTCATTTTTTTATCCCCATAATTATTTTATTTCGATGTATAGATAGTCTATTCATTCCCGTTACTATTACTTCCAATACAATTAATAAAAAGAATGTAAAAGAAGAATAAACACCACTCCAAATACTAGCATTGAACATACATATATTCCGTTCCACATAAGCCCAATCGTAATCCCATCCCTCTTAACAATCCCACTTACTAACATATTTGTTGCATTCAATGGACTTATAATTGATGACATCGACCATGCTAACGTAAAAAGTAAGGCTAGAGCTAGTGGACTTGTACCTATAACCGAAGCATCAATTTGCATTGCTAAAATAGGTACAACAACAATTTGATGAATACCAATAAAAGCAAAAAGAGAAATAATACCAATCACAAATAAAACAAACACTAAGAAAGAAAAAGATGCAATACTAGTTATAAACGCTTCCACAGAATTGGCAAAGACAGAATTAGCTAAGGCGTTTCCAAATAGACCAGCACAAAGAAATAACACAATCTCATTATTCATACTTCCTGAAAGACGTTCCTTATATTGTTGGAATTCCACCCTAAGAGATCCCCATTGTGTTGTAAATAATCCCCATACTATTGGAAATAAGATTGCAATTAAACTAACTAACAACAGCATTGGCAAAGGAGTAATATACTCTAAAAATAGTAAAAATAAAATTAAAAAAGCCAGCATGGATGCTAGTTTAAGTAGTTTAGTCTTATATATTACTTCTCCGTCTTTCTCTACTTTAGGTCCTTCCTTTGCACTAAAGGATTCTTTGTCCTTTTTCTCCCAAGACCGAAATAATAGATAGCCAACAATTAATTGGATAATCGCTAACGTCAGGCCAATAAACATATAATCGAGTATCCGAACATCTACATAGAACAAAACTAAGGCGACAGACGCAAAGTATGGTGACCAAAGCATCGTTGTAGAAAAGCCTACTAAATAGGCTTTAGCAAGGATAGCAGGTTTGATTTTTAAACTTTCTACCATATCATGCGTAATTCTTATACTCCCAAGGTTTAGAATCGGGCCAACAAGGGAAATGAACCCTGATAACCCCATATAGGTTTTTTTTGAATCCTTTTTCCATTGATCCATGTAATAACTTGCCGCTTGGAAATAGCCACTCATTTTCATTGGTATTGCAATTAATGGAACTAAAAGGAGCAACGTTAAAATAGGCAAGTTAATCAGCAAACCTTCTAAGTTACTAAAAAGTCCATTTCCACTTCGATAGTTAATCAATATACCTAATGAGACTAGTGTAAGCCCTATTACTCTAGGAACTATCTTTACTGAAAACATACTAGAAACTAAGACGAAAAAAGTGAACACCGCAAGACCATAATAAAAAGCATTTATTGGAATGAAATAATCAAATATATAAAGCAAACACATTCCCAAAATAAAATAGCTTTTTAAACTAGTAAATAGTAACTTATTCATTTTCATACTCCTGAACACACATATATCTTCCTATTATTATGTTCCTTACATTGATTCATGTATACAATACGATTTCTATTCATTAATAGAAACCACTCCTTTTTTCTAAGACTGTAGTAAATTATGACATACTATACCCTATTTGAAAATATTTCACATGCTGTTCAACATGTCTGTTACTTTAAAAGAAAATTTAATCTGCTATATCCTAATTATTTTGTCGTATTTTTTATTGCTAAGTACTAAATTTCTACAAATTATGTTAAATTATCGGTAGACTCTGTTGTTAAATACTAGATTTTTTTTATGTAAATACGTATAATTTATAAATATTTTGGACATCATGTTAGTAAAATTGACGAATATAAATTAAGGAGATGATAGTTTTGCTTGAGAATTCTATCTATGAAATTGGTATCTTACTAGAGAATTATCACGAAGAGGAAAAGGTTAATTCTATTGGTCACAACGTATTTGAAATCAGCATGATGATTAATGATTATAAAGAATCTAATCAACAATAGTAGGTGGAGGATGTCTCTTGTAGACATCCTCTTTTATTATATTACGTTAGCTTTCTCTCCTTTTTTATTAAATTCCTCTATACTTCCACACACATAAATATTACTGACTTTAATCTTTTTTTAAAGTTTTTTCTCCTAATTTCGTTATTTTAATCACTTTTTATTACTTAAGTAGAAAAATGTAATAATTTTTGGAATTATTTAAATTGTATATTACTGGAATCCTTTTTATACTTTAAATTGACAAAAGAAATGAAAGAGGGAGATTGTACATGTCTAACCAAAAAACCTACGACCCGTTTTCAACCTGGAAGGAACTATACAGTAATACTGAGAATTACTGGGGACAAGCAATGGAAGACAAGATGAAGACAGAGGAATTTTCAGAATGGCTTGGTAAAGTCGTGGATTCCAATCTGTTATATAAACAGATGACTGATAAAGCAACAAAGCAGTATCTAGATCAAATGAACCTTCCTTCTCGTGAGGATTTAGCAAATCTATCATCTCTAATTGTCAATCTAGATACAAAAGTAGATGACCTTGAGGAACAAATAGAAGAAAGTCTCGAGAATCAAACATCGCCTGCAGTGGTCAAAAGAGAGATGACAACGCTAAAAAAGGAAGTTAAGGACATTAGTAATAAATTAGATGAAGTACTTGAATTCCTTAAAGAAAGCGCTCAATCAAAAAATAAGTCTGGTAACCCAACAACGGATAAAAAATAAGATTAAGGGGATAGAAATATGAATAATTTACAAGGAAAAGTTGCGATTGTCACTGGTGGAGCTGTAGGTATTGGAGCTGCAATTTCAAAGGAATTAGCTCAAAATGGTGTTAAAGTCATCTTAAATTACAATCGTAGCAGTGCTGAAGCTGAGAAATTAGTTTCATTTATTAGAGAAACTGGTGGCGAAGCAATTGCAGTTCAATCAGATGTATCTAAATCAGAGGAAGCTGCAAAGCTAGTAAACATTGCTATAGAAAGCTTTGGTCAACTTGATATTTTAGTAAATAATGCTGGAATTACAAGAGATCGTTCGTTCAAAAAGCTTTCTGAAGAAGACTGGAGAAGTGTAATTGATGTTAATCTAAATAGTGTTTACAATACTTCATCTCCTGCATTAACTCACATTCTCAATTCAGATACAGGAAGAATTATTAATATTTCTTCAATTATTGGACAAACAGGTGCGTTTGGACAAGCAAACTATTCAGCTGCTAAGGCAGGGATGATTGGTTTCACAAAATCTCTAGCTCTGGAATTAGCAAAGACAAATGTAACAGTTAATGCTATTTGCCCTGGTTTCATTGAAACAAGCATGATTTCAGAAATACCTGACAACGTTAAAGAACAAATTCAAGCAAAAATCCCACAAAAACGCTTTGGTCAAGCGGAGGAAATTGCCAAAGGCGTCCTTTACTTATGTAAAGATGGTGCTTATATTACAGGACAGCAATTAAATATTAACGGTGGTCTTCACATGTAATAGAGTTACCATTAAGAAAGGTGTGGATAAAATATGATTGCAGAAAAAGAATTGAGTAACATACTTGATTTAATGCCTGATGAGACGAAGCGCTCATATCAGAGATTAAAAAGAACAATGGAAGTATTAACTACAGAGCCAGAACCTGAAGTTGGATTAACACCAAAAGAAACAATTTGGACAAAAAATAAGACAAAGCTATATCGTTATATCTCAGACCAACCAAAAAAGTATAAAACACCTCTTTTAATGACATATGCCTTAATTAACAAACCATATATTCTTGACTTAACTAAAGGAAATAGCTTAGTAGAATATCTCCTTGAACAAGGCTTTGATGTGTATATGCTTGATTGGGGTACACCTAGTTTGGAAGACAAACACATGAAGCTTGATGATTATATTCTAGATTATTACCCACGAGCAGTTAAAAAGGTGCTCCGTACATCAAAAGCAACGGAAGTTTCTGTATTAGGTTATTGCATGGGTGGAACGATGACTTCTATCTTCGCTTCCCTTCACCCTGACCTACCAATACGAAACTTAATTTTTATGACAAGTCCTTTCGACTTCTCTAACACTGGATTATATGGATGTTTCCTTAACGACAAATACTTTGATGTTGATAATGTTGTAGAAACTCTAGGTAATGTTCCACCGGAAATGATTGATTTCGGAAACAAAATGCTAAAGCCTTTGACCAATTTTCATGGTCCATATACGAGCTTATATGAACGCTCAGATAATCCAAAGTTTGTTGAAAGCTGGAAGCTAATGCAGAAATGGCTTACTGATGGGATTCCGTTTCCTGGTGAAGCTTATCGGCAATGGATTCGAGAATTCTATCAACAAAATAAGCTCATAAATGGAGAGTTAGTAATACGTGGGCGTAAGGTAGATTTAAGTAACATTTCAGCTAATGTCTTAAATCTTTCTGCTGAACGTGACCATATTGCAATGCCACACCAAGTGGAAGCACTTATGGATAAAATCTCGAGCAAAGATAAGCAATATGTCTCTCTTCCTACAGGACATGTCTCAGTTACATTTGGTCCAAAAGCAGTGAAAATAACGTACCCAACTGTTGGTGATTGGCTAGCAGAACGTTCGAATTAAGATAATTTCTTATGTGTATATTTTTAAAAGGACAACAACAAGTAATGTCTTAGTTGTTGTCCTTTTAATGTACGACGAACCTAATTGCAGATCATTAGCTATATAATACTGTAGCTATCCAGTAGTAATAAGGAATCCCAATAATCAAGTTAAACGGTAATGTTAACCCGAGTGACGACCCAATATAAATACCTGAGTTAGCATTGGGCATACTCTGACCTACAGCGGCAGGAGCCGCAATATAGGAAGCACTTCCCGTTAGAAAGGCAAGGACAACCGAACCACCTAAAGATAACCCTAATAGACTACCAGCTAAAACACCTAATGTTCCTCCGATAATAGGTAATATAAATGCAAACAGCAGAGACCTTATCTTGAAATTCTCGATATTTCGGATGCTTTGTGTTGCTACCATCCCCATGTGTAATAAAAAGATACATAAAATACCGTAAAATAAATCCCCGAAAAACGGAGTAATTTTAGTAATGCCATCTGTATGGGCAGTCATCCCTATAAAGATACCACCTAGAAGCAAAAAAATACTCTTTCCAAAAAATGCCTCTTTAACCACGTGTTTTAAACCAGAGTTAGCTGAATCTGCTCCATTCTCCTGTTTTTGAAGATACATTTTATACAGAATAATTGCGAGAATAATTGCAGGACCTTCCATAATAACAAGAACCGCAGACATATATGGTTCATAATAAATAGCAAGTTTATCTAAAAAGGCTATCCCAGCAATAAATGTGACGGCACTTACAGATCCATAATGCGCCGAAAGAGCTAATGCATTCGTTACCGAGTATTTAAACAAAAAGCGTACAATTAAATATGTTATAAAAAACATTAAAATACTTAATAAAATTGCTGTAATAATTGTTGGAACCATTTCAATTAATCGCACATTCCGGAGTTCTACGCCTCCTTTAATTCCAATTGTCAAAAGAATAATCATGGTATAGCCTGTATATAAAGCCTCTGGAACCTTTAAATCAGAGTTAACAAGAATCGCGATAATGCCAATGATGAAAAATAAAACCATTGGTGAAAATAAGTTCATATAAGCTATATCTAAAATTAAATCCACTCCAGCCCATCCTTTCTATTCCTTCTTATATTTATATCCTTTCACACATTATGATAATCTAATTAAAATTCGACAGAACGAAATCAATTTCCTCTTTTTAGAAAATCCTCACAGAAAAAAACCACACCCGCTTTGGATGTGGTACTCATTTTAAATATACTTTCTATGAATCTTCTTGCCATCGTAAATAAAGGCAATCTTCTTGTCATTCACAATTGATTCCATATGAACGGGTCTACCCCATAGCTGATAAATATAAGGAAGTACTTTTTCAAGATAACTTACGTCTAGCTCTGTATCTTCAAAATGGTGAGTAATATAAAGCTCTCCGGTTTTTAAATAATCACCATCAGTTACAGTTAAATATGGAAAACCACCATTTACCCTTGACAGGACCAATTGGTCACGTACTTGTTTCCACTCTTTATCAACGATCTTGTAGTCAGGTCCTTGTTTTTGGAATAAATACATATCCTCTCGTGTAACAAGATCCTTTGTTAAATAGTTACGAATGAAGGAAATATCAGATTCAATTTCTCTAACTTCAAAAATCTTTTCTCGTCCACTACCTGGTTTTACACCTTGAATTTCCATCATTTCTTTCGTTGGATTATCATAGCGTTCTTCAATATCCTCAAAGATTTTTAACCCGAGATAATATGGATTAATCTGTGTTTTTGATGGCTGCACTACACCTGCATTCAGCTTTGCAAATTCAATGGCTTCTTCTGATGTAAGATCCATTTCTCTTAGAATTCGTTGATGCCAATAGGAAGCCCAGCCTTCGTTCATGATCTTCGTTTCTAATTGTGGCCAAAAATAGAGCATTTCTTCTCGCATCATCGTTAGAATATCTCGTTGCCACGCCTCTAATTCACGACTATATTCTTCAATGAAAAGAAGGAGGTCTTTTTCCGGTTTAGGTGGGAATTTCTTCTTTTTCTTCTTAGGCTGCTCCTCTTGCTTTGTTTCATCCAAATCCCATAAGTCATCAAATGGTGTCGAGCGCTTGCTTTCAACCTCTTCTTCATCATCATCCAATGACCACGTAAGCTTCGGTCTTACAATACTAGGGTCAATATGTTCCTGGATAGCAAGTACTGCATCTAAAAATTTCTCGACTTCCTCTTTACCATGGACTCGTTCATAATAAGCGACACGTTCTGCTGTTGCACTCATACTTTCAACCATGTCTTTACGGGTATTCGAGAAGCGAACATTATTTTTAAAGAAGTCACAATGAGCTAATACATGGGCAATGATTAATTTATTTTGAATCAAACTGTTTGAATCAAGCAGGAACGCATAACACGGATCGGAATTAATAACTAGCTCATAGATTTTACTCAAACCTAAATCATACTGAAGTTTCATTTTGTGAAATTGTTTACCAAAGCTCCAGTGGGCAAATCGTGTCGGCATACCGTATGCACCGAAAGTATAAATAATATCTGCTGGACATACCTCATATCTCATTGGATAAAAGTCTAGACCAAAATCACTCGCAATTTCCGTTATCTCATCAATGGCGTACTCTAAACCTCTGTTTTCTTCCATAGTAGATTCCCCTCCTAAAAGGCCTTTACTTTAATTTATGAGACGACTGTCTAAATGATGATCTAACTCGTTATTTTTTCGTTCCATCTAACATAAAAAATAATTACAGTAATCAAAAAAGAAAGATGCGTCCAATCGGATACACACCTTTCTTCTAATTTTAATAATAAGAAACACCTATAGCTGTTTCTTCACTTCTCCCATAAGTTCAGTTGATAACTTCTCTAACCACTTTTTGCTCTCGTCTAAGGTTGAACGTTTAACACCAAAGTAGAACTTCACCTTTGGTTCAGTACCTGATGGGCGCATACATACCCATGAACCATCAGCTAATGTATACTTCAACACATTCGATGTTGGGAGCATGATTCTTTCGCTTGTACCATCAAGCAAACAACGTTTTTCACTTATATTATAGTCCTCAACATGTGTTACCTTTTCACCAGCAAGAGTTGTCAATGGATTTTTTCGGAAGTGAGTTAGAATTGATTGAATCGTTTCAATTCCCGTTTTTCCTTTTAATGTGAGAGATTCAAGACCTTCTTGATAGTAACCATACTTCTCAAATACTTCGATTAAGCCTTCGTATAGAGTCATTCCTTTTGACTTATAGTAGGTTGCGACTTCCGCAGCCATTAAACATGCTTGAATCGCATCCTTATCACGAACAAAGTCACCAATTAAATAACCATAGCTTTCTTCATAGCCGAAAAGGAATTGATGTTCACCTGTTTGTTCATACTCTTTAATTTTTTCCCCAATAAACTTAAATCCTGTTAATGTATCAACTGTTTTAAGATTATATTCTTCTGCAATTTTACGTCCAATCTCAGATGTTACTATTGTTTTTAGAACAACTCCATTAGCAGGTAGAGTACCATTTTTTTCTTTCTGGGATAAGATGTATTCTAATAGTAAAGCTCCTGTTTGGTTTCCTGTCAGAACTACATACTCCCCTTGAAGGTTTTTCGTAGCAATTCCCACTCGGTCTGCATCTGGATCTGTTGCGATTAATATATCTGCATTGATTTTTTTCCCATATTGAATAGCAAGTTCAAATGCCGCATGCTCTTCTGGATTTGGTGACTTCACGGTTGAAAAGTCTGGATCAGGTAGTTCCTGCTCTTTTACAATCGTCACATTTGTAAATCCACTTGATTGAAAGACTCGACGAACAGGACGATTAGATGTTCCATGTAATGGAGAAAAGACAATGTTAACGTCCTTTCCTTTTTGCAGCACTAGCTCTTTATCAACAATAATTGTTTGAAGCTGGTCATTATATACACGGTCCACTTGCTCACCAATCATGTTCAATAAACCATTTTCTAGAGCCTCTTTTTCATCAGCTACTTCAATTGCTAATTCATTTACAACTTCATTTACTTTTTCCACAAGTTCATCTGCCGGCCCTGGTGGAAGTTGACCTCCATCTGGTCCATACACTTTAAATCCATTGTATTCAGGAGGATTATGACTTGCTGTTATAACAATACCTGCATATGCATGTAAATAACGAACAGCGAATGATAATTCTGGTGTTGCCCTAAGTTCCTCGTAAAGATATGTTTGGATATTATGTTTCGCTAACGTCAGTGCTGCTTCTTTCGCAAATTCAGGAGATTTATGGCGACAATCGTAGGCGATAACAACCCCGCGATTTTTTGCTTCGTCCCCAAACTGCTCAATATACCGAGCTAGTCCTTCCGATGCTTTACGAATTGTATATGTATTCATACGGTTTATACCTGGTCCAATTTCTCCACGCATTCCACCCGTACCAAATTCTAAATTTTTATAAAAACAATCCTCTAATGCAACTTCATCATCCTTTATTGAAAGTAAAAAGTCTTTCAATTCTTGCTCCAATGGTTCAAATTGACTCCATCTCTCATAAGCTTGTTTATAGTCCATATGCTCCTCCTTGACACCCACTATTTTCAATATTAATCATACTATACTAAAACTATCGAAAAAAGAAGTTACTCCATTATCATTTCCACTTCTTTACTGTAAATCCTTCACATTGTATGTATACTTGTAAATAAAAAAGCTATAGCAATTTAGATTCACTCTAATTCGCTACAGCTATTTATAATTATCTTTTATATTATAAACTCAGAATGGCTTTACTTTTCCCGTCTAATTAGATGAATACCACTCCCATTTATACTAAAGACTACTTTTTGGTCCCTCAATTATACTATTTTTCTACCTTTATCCACTTCTTCACCTACTGGATTCTTCGCGTAGAATAACTCTGATTCTAGGTAGGCAGTGAACTTCATTGTTTGTTGTTTAGTCCAATTGCATTCCTTTTTCATATAATCTATTACTGGTGCCTTCCATTCTCTTGCCCAGTCAATGTTAAAAAATAAAGCTGCTGTACGACGATTAAAGAAATCAATTGGAGTTGAGACCATTTCTTCATCAATTCCATAACGTAGCTGAGCATAGACAACTGAAGAAAGTTTATTTGCTTTTGCCTCACTTTCTCCATTGCGTATTAGTTCGAATACTTTATCAACATTTGAACCGTAAAGCTTTACTAACTTACGTGCTACACCAACCGAAATCCCAAGAGATGTCCCTTCTTTTGTTTTCTCTTCGATGAAAGTTTGAAGGTTATCTGAGCCACCAACACCTCCGCCAGATAGCTTAATTTTATCTGTTGTACATCCTTGTGTGTTCCCTAGCTCTTTAGCGACAACATCAACAACTCTCTCTGCCATTTTACGATAACCCGTTAATTTTCCACCGGCGATTGAAATTAAGCCAGAGTCCGAGAAGAAAATTTCATCTTTTCGAGAAATTTTAGATGCGCTCTTTCCTTCTTCATGAATTAATGGTCGTAATCCAGTCCAGCTAGATTCAATGTCATTAACAGCTAATTTAACAGCTGGAAACATGTAGTTTACAGCGTTAATAATATAGTCTCTATCCTCCTTCGTCATGCGAGGATGTGCAATTTCTTCATTATAAAATGTATCTGTTGTTCCTACATACGTTTTTCCATCTCTTGGGATTGCGAAAACCATTCGTCCATCTTTTTCTGTATCAAAGTAGACTGCTTGCTTTAATGGAAAACGACTACCATCTATAACTAGATGAACCCCTTTTGTTAAGTGAAGGTATTTCCCCATCTTTGAACCGTCTTTCCCCCGTAACGTGTCTACCCAAGGTCCCGCCGCATTAACGATTTTTTTTGCATGAATTTCGTATTCCTTCTTTGTTAGTAAATCTACCGCTTTCACTGCGACTACCTTTTTATTTTCATAGACAAAACCGGTAACCTTTGCATAGTTCACGGCCTTTGTCCCTCTATTTACCGCTTCCTTTAAAACCTCTAACGTGAGTCTCGCATCATCTGTACGGTACTCAACATAAACACCACTACCTTTTAATTTATCACTACGAATTAAAGGCTCTTTGTCTAATGTTTGATTTTTATTTAACATTTTACGACGCTCACCTTTTTTAACCCCTGCTAAACAGTCATAAACCTTCAAACCGACTGACGTTGCTGTTTTGCCAAATGTACCTCCTTCAATCATCGGTAGTAACATCCATTCTGGTGTAGTTACATGAGGTGCATTTTCATAAACAATCGCTCTTTCCTTTCCAACCTCGGCTACTAGCTTTATTTCAAACTGCTTTAAATATCTTAATCCTCCATGCACTAGCTTCGTAGAACGGCTAGATGTTCCAGCAGCAAAATCCTGCATTTCTACTAAACCAGTAGTTAAGCCTCGAACTTGTGCATCTAAAGCAATTCCAGCACCAGTAATACCTCCTCCAATTACTAATATATCTAACTCTTTCTTTGACATTTCCTCTAAATATGAAGAGCGATTAACACTCGAGAAATTCCCCATATAATAACACCCTTTCAAAGGTAGGTTATGGAGATACAAAAAGAGACCACAACATCCCTATCCAACTACATACATAGTAAAATAGAGTGTTGTGGTCTCTCCAATTCTCCGACCAATTTATTAACTTATCATTATTGTACCATAAATTGCTGAAATATCAATCTTTTACTTTTTTCTAGGAATTCCATTGAATACTATTTATACGCCATTGTCGCCTTAATTGCTTTTTCCCAACCATTATATAATGAACTCCGTGTTTCTTCGTTCATCTTCACTTCAAATCGATTTTCTACCTTCCATTGTTTCGCAATATCCGTACGATCCTGCCAAAACTCTACTGCAAGCCCTGCTAAATAAGCTGCTCCTAGCGCAGTAGTCTCTTGAATTATTGGTCTCTCTACAGGTACATTTAAAATATCACTCTGAAACTGCATTAAGAAATTATTTGCTACAGCCCCTCCATCTACTCGTAACGTTCTCAGCTTGATACCTGAATCAGCTTCCATTGCCTTTAATACATCCTTTGTTTGATAAGCAAGAGATTCTAATGTTGCACGAATAAAATGTTCTTTCTCGGTCCCTCGTGTTAACCCAAAAATAGCGCCCCGAACGTCACTATCCCAATATGGTGTACCAAGTCCAACAAATGCCGGTACAACATAAACTCCTTCCGTTGATTCAACCCTTGATGCATAATCCTCAGACTCTTTTGAGTTCTTAAGCATTCTTAGACCATCACGTAACCATTGAATGGAAGAACCCGCTACAAAAATACTTCCTTCTAAGGCATATTCAACTTTTCCATCAATCCCCCAAGCGAGTGTCGTCAGTAATCCATGTTCAGACTTCACAGCTTTTTGCCCCGTATTCATGAGCATGAAGCATCCTGTACCGTACGTATTTTTCGCCATCCCTTCCTCAAAGCAGGCTTGACCAAACAAAGCAGCCTGTTGATCCCCTGCGGCCCCAGCAATCGGTATTTGTTCACCGAAGAAATGATAATCAACTGTATGACCATAAACTTCAGAAGAAGGTCGTACCTCAGGTAACATTTGCTTTGGTACAGATAGAATGTCTAGTAATTCATCATCCCACCTAAGCTCATGAATATTGTACAACAAAGTGCGTGATGCATTTGAGTAATCAGTCACATGTGCAGCTCCGCCCGAAAGCTTCCATATTAACCACGTATCAATCGTTCCAAATAAAAGATCTCCTTTTTCAGCCTTTTCTCTTGCCCCTTCCACATTATCAAGAATCCATTTTACCTTTGTACCAGAGAAGTATGCATCTACTAATAAGCCTGTCTTCTCACGAAACAACTGCTCATGGCCTTGATTTTTAAGCTGTTCACAAATATCAACTGTTTGTCTAGATTGCCAGACAATCGCATTATAGACCGGCACGCCTGTGTTTTTATTCCAAACAACCGTTGTTTCACGTTGATTTGTAATCCCAATTCCAGCAACTTCGCTTGCCTGCACGTTAGTTTTTAGTAATACACCAGATATAACGGCAAGAACAGATGCCCATATTTCATTTGCACTGTGCTCGACCCAACCTGGTTTAGGAAAAATTTGTGTAAACTCCTTTTGTTCAATATCTACAATTTCACCGCTCTTATTAAATAGAATTGCTCTTGAGCTCGTTGTTCCTTGGTCTAATGCTAAAATATATTTTTTCTCCATTATAGATCCCCCATTATCTTTTAATCTATTGTATGTGACATGCTGCAATACCTGCCTTATTTTTAACTATAATCTCTCCACGTTGTTCCAATTAATTCACCAACAAAAGGCAACATACAATCTCCCCCTTTTCATTTAGTAAGCCTGTCCTTTTCCTAATACAAAATAAGATACAAAAAAGGAGACCAACAAATCCAGCCCATCAAATAAAACTATTTGAAAGGTGAAATATTAGTCTCCGATTCTCCGTCACATATATTAACTTACTTAGTATTTAATCACGGTATGAAAACGTTGTCAATATGGTTTTTGTTATCTAACTATCCCACAAATCTTTACGTGAGGTTGTCACAGCAACTGCTCCAGACTTCAGTGCTCTTTCAACTTCTACCTTCTCACGAATTAGTCCTCCAGCTATAATTGGTATACCTGTTTTTTCAAATACTTCCTGAATTATATGAGGCATCACCCCTGGAAGAACTTCGATATAATCAGGTTTAGTAGTCTCTAAAAGCTTATAACTTGATTCTAGTGCAATTGAATCAAGGAGAAATAGTCGCTGAACGGCGATAATTCCATTCTTCTTTGCTGTTAATACAACATTTTTTCGAGTTGATATCAGTCCTGTTGGTCTAATATCCTGACAAAGAAATTGCGCTGCATATTCATCATTTTTTAACCCCTGAACAAGATCTGCATGCATAAACACTTTTTTCTGTTCTTTTTTTGCCAACCTTATTAAGCTCTTTAGCTGACCAATATGACTATTCAAAAGGATGATATTTTGAAAGTCACTTTTGATTAGCTCCTCAAATTCTTTTAATGTACGCGCCGCAGGTAAAATATGCTGTCCATCAAAATGAACTCCATTCATAGAAACGCAGTCCTTTCCATCAATTCTTTTTAGTAACTTTAACTAATGTAGAATTAGACTGTCAATTCTAGACGTAATCAAATGGCTAATTTGTCCACTTAGAATTTATAATCGACTGTTCTAGGTGAAAATGATCTGTCGGATCACGATACTCCTCAGAAACAAGGTTTCCATCAATATCTATGTAAAATTGATTACGATATACATTACTCGCAACCTTCGCCTCAACAATACCTACCCACTTTCCACCGATTGAAAATATCGCTTCTGTTTCATATAATCCGTCCTCTACATGGTGCATCGTTTTTTGAATGTTATGTACCGTCTCTGGTCGGTCTAAAATAAGCTGGACATTTGCATTTGTAATAGGTTGTCCTGCGCTATCTTCTAAAAATAATTGGATATCCGTAGCCTTACCAGATTGATATGTAGAATCTAGTCCAACAACATCCATTCGCCAATCCGTTATAAGAGTTTCTTTTTCAATAAATGCAAAAATGCTCCAAATCGTAAGAAAAATAAAAGCTCCTGCCCCTAATAATGAAAGTAGAGGATACTTGTATAATGTCTTTTCCATTTTCAAATTACCCACCCCCAATCTCTAACATTTTTTCCTATTTTATAATTTCTAAACAAAGCGTATCCGTTCACATTGCACATTTGTAGTAATTTTAGGCAAACAAAAAGAAGACTTGCCATTAATAGTTGGCCAGTCTTCTTTCGTTTTAGTTTTCATCTAATTTATATGTCGTTTTATAGATATCATGACGACGATCTCGTAATTGATTAACACTACCAGATTTACGATGACGACGTAGTATTTCTAGATCCACATCTCCTACAACTACTGTATCAATATTAGGATTACACTCTCCTACAACACCATCTCTTGAAAAAGAGAAATCCGATGGAGAGAAAATACCTGACTGAGCGTATTGAATATCCATATTCTCTACTTGTGGTAAATTACCTACCGTACCTGATAGAACTGTATATACTTGATTCTCTACCGCTCTAGCTTGAGAACAATATCTAACACGTAAATATCCTTGTCTATCGTCTGTACAGAATGGAGTAAAAATAATATTAGCACCTTTATCTACTGCAATTCGCGCAAGCTCTGGAAATTCAATATCGTAACAAATTTGAATTGCAATCTTCCCACAATCTGTGTCAAAGACACGAACTTCATTACCTGGGGAAATCCCCCACCATTTACGTTCATTTGGTGTAATGTGAAGCTTGTATTGCTTTTCAATAGTCCCATCTCGTCTAAATAAATAAGCGATATTATAAACTTTATTCCCCTCTTCAACAAAGTGAGAACCACCAATAATATTAATATTGTATTTAACAGCAAGATTCGTAAACAATTCAATATAGTCCTCTGTATATTCAGCTAACTTACGAATTGCTCTACTTGGGCTTTTCTCTGGTAAAAAAGATAACAGCTGTAATGTAAAGATTTCTGGGAACACTGCAAAATCAGAACCATAGCCTGATGCTACATCAGTATAATATTCACATTGAGTAGCAAATTCATCGAAAGAATCGATTTTCTTCATCATATATTGAATCGTCGTAATTCGTACTGGGAATGCTGTACGGAACTGCCTTCTTGTTTTCGGTTGATAGTCAATATTATTCCATTCCATCAACGTCGCATATCTCATTGAGGCTTTGTCATCTTCTAAGTAATTTTTATTAATTCTCTTAAGAGTGAATCCGTTCATTACTTGAAAAGTAAGTACTGGGTCAAAAATATTATGAATCATAACCTCTTCAACATACTGTCGAGGCGTTAGCTCATTTCCGAACTTATAGTAGTTTGGAATCCGTCCGCCAATAACAATACTCTTAAGATTCAATTCCCTTGCTAAGTCTTTTCTCGCTTCATATAAACGACGACCGATTTTCATTCTTCTATATTCAGGGTGAACCATTACTTCCATCCCATAAAGATTGTATCCCTCTGGGTCATGATTTGTTATATAGCCCTCATCGGTAATTTCATCCCATGTATGTTGGTCATCATATTCATCAAAATTAATAATCAAACTGCTACATGAACCAATAATTTTTCCGTCATATTCCACACAAAGCTGTCCCTCTGGAAATATGCTTATATGGCTTTCTAAATGTTCACTTTTCCATGGCTCCATATTAGGAAAACAAAGCTTTTGTAATTCTACAATCTCTGCAAAGTCTGTTTCTTTTATCCTTCTTATTTCAATCTTTTTCTCAAAATTGGATAAATCAATTTTTAACATTTCTCTAGTCTCCCTTCGATAGCAAATCCACTATTTAAGAGTGTACCCTTTTTGCTTGTATGTGAACAGAATTTTGCATAGAAAACAGCAGTTTTAGTTTCTTAACATTTATATAATAGCAAAGAGCTTTACAAATCGATGATTTGTAAAGCTCTTTATAGACGTCTCCCCAAAGTAACCTTCTATTTCTCTTCTTCTTTAACAGAAATATGTACATCTAAATTACCTATTTGAGTCTCTAATGGGACACTTACAAACATTTTATTTGAACGAAAATTTGAGATACCTTCATTTATAATTGGTGGTGTTACATCGATGATGCAATCTTCCTTAGAAAGTTCTGTTGCTGTCGTACCAGCTACCCAATTTCCGAACTCTTGAACTGCACTCCATCCCATATCATCCAATTCAACAACTTCCATACCGCCCATCATAACTCCTACAAGCTTCTTAGCTGTATCGTCAGAAAAAGAACAAATAATTTGTCCATTTAATTGACCATTAATACCTAGTATAACGGATATATGATTCGATGCGACTGGACTTTTCCCTGCTGATGCTTGCAGAGGTATTACTTCTAAACCAAAATGACTTTGCAAAATCGATTTAGTTGCTCGACAAATAGCATTTACATGTTTTACGTTCATTTTGAGTCCCCCATATTTATACAATCTAAACTTTTTTAGCTGTATTTATAATTTTTCAATAAATCAGATAGTAAATAATAACCATGCTCTATTTTACCATGTTTTAGTGAGTTAGTCCTTTTTTTTATATTCTTGTTTGACTTTTGTCATATTAATTTATGACTATAATTCCATTAATTTTATTCCTCTTCTTTATTCCGAATGACATACCACTGCTCTCTAGCCATCTCGACTGTTTTCGTTTCAAAAGAACGACTCTTATGTTCAATGACCATCGAAAAGTAGCGGACTGCTTCTTGCTCATTTCCAGCTCTTCTACTTAATTCCCCTAATAAGTAGAGTAACTTAATTTCAGACATTTGAGTACCAAGAAAGTCAGACTGCTCATAAGCACTTTTATAATAGTTTAACGATAGCCTTAAAAATCGCATCTCTTGTTTCTCTTCTTCCTTCATACGGTAGAGCCAAGCTAACCGAAGACAAAGACCCGCCATCACAATATGCTTTTCTTTTTTTAACGTACCAGCAACGATGCCAAGCTTATACGTTTCAATTGCATCATCAACGGTACGAATATCTCCAAAGTCTCTTGGAAGCCACCTTTTTGAAACTTGCTCGTAAATAGCTTCCTCTGCTCCTGGAGGAAAATTATTTGAGAACATATCAGAAAACGCATAGCCACACTTAGGGCATACAATGATTTCATATAATGCAGGATTATATTCCGGGTTCTTATATGTAGTATGAAAGTCAGTATCTATCATATCTACCCGAATAAAACGAGAACGGAGCTTTTTTGAGGTATGCCTTTCATTACAAAGTAAACAAGTATGTTCTTTATCATAAAACGGTTCTATTTCCTGGGACAACTAAATCACCTCTCCTATAACTACTGTCTCTTTATTTCATTTTAGTACAAAAGCAATAGCGCTTCTAGGTGTTGAAGTAAAATAATAGTTATATTACTTCAACCATTACTTATGTATGAGAACAAAAAATACCCCCCCTCTAGCAAAGAGGCCGCTAAAAAAGTGAAAATCACACTTTTTCAGCGGCCTCCTAGCAAACGGAGGGAGTTACTATATTATCTAGAGCCTTTCTCATATGGCTTACCTATTGCTTTTGGTGCATCTGCTTTTCCAACAAATCCAGCTAACGCTAATATTGTTAGTACATAAGGTGCTATTAGCAAAAAGACCTGTGGTATATCTCGTAACATTGGTATTTGCTGACCAATGACACTTAATGAATTGGCCAATCCAAAGAAAAGTGCTGCTCCAAGTGCACCTATTGGATGCCACTTACCGAAAATTAATGCTGCTAGGGACATGAAACCCTGTCCTGCAATTGTATTTGCAGCAAAATTTAATGAAATTGATAAGGCGAATATTGCTCCGCCAAATCCTGCTAAAGCACCACTTAACATAACCCCTACATACCTCATTTTAATGACATTAACACCCATCGTATCTGCCGCCATTGGGTGCTCACCAACAGAACGAAGTCGAAGTCCAAACGGTGTCTTATATATAACATACCAAACTAGAAATGCAATAATAATTGCAATATACGAGGTTGGATAAATATTTGTAAAGAACAACCGTCCAATAATAGGTATATCACTCAAGAGAGGAATCGTTTCCGGATAGATTCTGTAGTTGATAAAGTCTGTTTGCCCTTTTCCATAGATATTTTTTACTAAGAAAACCGATAAACCAACAGCAAGGAAGTTAAGTGCTACCCCACTTACAATTTGATCAGCTTTAAAGGTAATCGAAGCGACAGCATGAAAGAGAGAGAATAGTGCCCCGGCAATGATTGCTACTATGAAAGCGAGCCAAGGTGATGCTGCTCCTAGCCCTGCATTTTCAAAAATCAGTGTAAATACAACACCTACAAAAGCACCAATAACCATTAACCCTTCTAATCCAATATTAACAATACCTGATCGTTCACTAAATAAGCCACCTAATGCCGTTAAAACTAATGGGCTTGCTGAAAAAATGGCTGCAGGAATTACAAGAGATAAAACTTGCATAAAATCCATTTAAATCTCCTCCTTTTTCACCCTGTTCATTATCCAGCGAATGAGATAACTAGAGGCAACGAAGAAAATAATTAAGGCGATGACAATATCAACTAACTCGGTTGGTACACCTGCTTGTGATTGCATATTTAATGCACCAATTTTCAGCCCTCCAAAAAGACCAGCAGCTAATATGACACCTAGCGCACTATTAGCACCAAGTAATGCGACTGCGATACCATCAAACCCAACGCCCGTAAAACCAGACATGATTGACATATACTGATACGTACCTAAGCCTTCCATTGCTCCTGCAACACCAGCAAAGGCTCCTGAAATGACTAGGGAAAGTACGATATTTGTTTTAACACTTATCCCTGCATATTCAGATGCATGTTGATTAAAGCCTACCGCCCGTAGCTCAAAACCTCTAGTTGTCTTCCAAAGAACGAACCACATCACAACACTTCCAAGAATAGCAATGAGAATCCCATAATGAAGTCTTGAAAAGTCCGTAACTGACTGTAAAAAAGGAGACGCTAGAGACGCTGTTTCACTAATTCTATCCGTCCGTTCACCTGGTACTAACAGATAAGAACGTATTAGAAAGTTTACCGTGTGTAAGGCAATATAGTTCATCATGATTGTAACAATCACTTCATGAACCTGAAATCGAGCCTTTAAAAAACCTGGGATTAGCCCCCACAGAGCTCCGGCTAATGCACCAGCCAAGATTGCTAGCGGCAAATGAATAATCGAAGGTAAATCTAAGGCAACCCCTACGTAAACTGATGCTAACCATCCAACAATTAATTGGCCTTCTACACCAATATTGAACAGTCCAGTTCTAAAGGCAAAGGCAACTGCCAGACCCGCTAAAATCAGAGGTGTCATCGTCCTTAATGTCTCACCTATGTAGTACATTTCACCGAAAATCCCTCGTAGGAGAGAAAAGTAACCAGTGATCGGATTATAGCCACTTAGTAGCATAATTATTGCCCCCACTAGTATTCCGAAAAACACAGCAATAATAGGGACTGATAAACTTACTAGCCGTTCTGCAGGTATCCATTTTTTCATCATTTGCTTTCACCTGCCTCTTCCTTCTTACCGCCAGCCATTAGTAAACCTAGCTCTCGTTCATCTGTTTCTTTAGCGTCAACGATAGCAACAATCTCTCCTTCAAAAATAACAGCAATTCTATCACTAACATTCAGTACTTCATCTAATTCTAATGAAATTAGAAGAACAGCTTTACCTAAATCCCTCTCTTTAACCAAACGAGAATGAATCGATTCAATTGCCCCTACATCAAGTCCACGGGTTGGTTGAGCAGCGATCAATAAATCAGGTGACCTGTCTACTTCACGAGCAATGATAGCTTTCTGTTGATTACCTCCTGATAAAGCTCGAGCAAGAGTGTATTCTGAAGGTGTCCGAACATCATATTCTTCAATTAACTCTCTAGCTTTCTTAAATATTTCATTAAAATTCAAGATTGAATTTCTTGAATAAGGTTTTTGGTAATATGTTTGTAATACAATATTTTCACCGACTGAGAAATCAAGAACTAAGCCATGCTTATGTCGGTCTTGTGGAATATGACCAACCCCTTCTTCTGTCACTTTTCGGGGAACTAAATGTGTAATATCTTTTTTATTTAAAAATACGCTTCCACTTTCTACCTTTGATAACCCAGTAATTGCTTGGATTAGTTCGGTTTGACCATTTCCGTCAACACCAGCAATTCCTAGAATTTCACCAGCTTTCACTTCTAAGTTAAGTTTATTGAGAGCTGCTATATCTCTCGAATCTTTGACAACTAAATCTTCAACTTTTAATACCGTATCCTTTGGTGTAGCAGGTCCCTTTTCAACTGAAAAATTAACTTCTCTTCCTACCATCATCGCAGCTAGTTGATCAGGATTTGTTTCTGAAATATTTACTGTTCCAATACCTCGACCACGTCGTATCACTGTACAACGAGTACATACTTCCATTATTTCCTTCAGCTTATGGGTAATCAAAATAATCGATTTTCCTTCAGCCGTTAATGTTTTCATGATTCCAATAAGCTCTGTTATTTCTTGTGGTGTTAAAGCTGCTGTTGGCTCGTCAAAAATTAAAATTTCAGCGCCACGGTATAACGTTTTAATAATTTCAACCCTCTGTTGCATTCCTACAGAAATATCTTCTATTTTTGCGTAAGGATCAACCGCTAAACCATACCTCTTTGAAAGCTCATCAATATCCTTAGCTGCCTTACTTAGGTTAAGCTGTCCTGCCTGTGTCGGTTCTTTACCTAAAATAATGTTTTCTGTTACCGTAAATGTATCGACTAACATAAAATGTTGATGGACCATTCCAATACCAAGACGATTGGCGACATTAGGGTCAGTGATTTCCACCTTTTTCCCTTTAACATAAATCTCCCCTCGTTCTGGTTGATAGAGTCCAAATAATACATTCATTAATGTTGATTTCCCTGCACCATTTTCACCAAGTAGTGCATGAATTTCTCCTTTTTCAACTTGGAGAGTTACATTATCGTTTGCTACAATCCCTGGAAATTCCTTACGAATGTCTCTCATTTCTATGACGTAACTCAACCAGATCACCCCTATCAGTAAACCTTCGAATTAAGAAGAGCTAGTAGTTAGTCTTTTCATCAATTAGTACTTCTTAAAGTCGCTTTTATTTTTCAAAAAAAGGTTGTTAAAAAAGAATGCTATTTATCTTTTTTAACAACCTAGCTTAGCTTGTCTATTGCTGCGCCTCTAAAAATTCTGCATATTCATCATCTGTCATCGGTACTTCTATTTCTCCGTTTTGAATCATTGTTCTATGTTCTTCAACTGCTTCCAACGCTTCTTCTGTAACATTTTCTTGAGTATCTGCAATACCTACACCATCTTCTTCAAGTCCAAATTCAATTACTTCTCCACCAGGGTAATTTCCATTCATTGTTTGCTCAGATACTGCATATACAGCATTATCAACACGTTTTACCATTGAAGTTAGTGTTACGTTTTCAGGGAGACCTTCTTCATGTTGGTCTCTATCTACACCAATAGCCCATACTTCTTCACCAGCTCGCTTACGGTTTTTTGCCTCTGTAAATAAACCATTACCTGTTCCACCAGCTGCATGATAAATGATATCTGCACCTTGAGCGTACATCGTATTTGCAATTGCTTGTCCTCTAGTTGCATCATTGAATGATTCAGCATATTGCACAGAAACTTCAGCTTCTGGGTTTACCATCTTTACACCGGCTTTAAAACCATTCTCAAACTTCTTAATTAAAGAACCTTCCACTCCACCAATAAAGCCAACTTGATTTGTTTCTGTTTGAAGCCCTGCAACAACACCTACAAGAAAAGAACCTTCATGTTCTTTGAAAGTGATATTTGCTACATTTGGTAGCGTCTCTCCATTCGTATCGACAACAACATCATCAACAATTGCTAATTGAGCATCAGACTGTTGCGTTGCAATTGTGGCAATGTCATTTGCCATTAAGAATCCAATCCCCCAAACTAAATCAATTCCTTCACGAACTAATGAGTTTAAGTTAGGGCCATAATCCCCTGCGTCACCTGATTGTAAGTATTTGAAATCTTGTCCCTCTGTTAAGTCATTATCTGCACCAAAACGTTGCATCCCTTCCCAAGCTGATTGGTTAAATGACTTGTCATCAACTCCACCAACATCTGTAACCATCCCAACTGAAAAGTCAGTAGCGTCATCAGTTGCTTCTTCACCTGGTGCCTCTTCTGTTACTGGGTCTTCCTCAACAGGAGCTGGATCAGCTGCTGTTCCACAAGCACCTAATACAGTACCTGTAGCTAAAATAAGTGACAAAAACATCGAAAGTTTTTTCTTCATTATTTTTTCCTCCTACTTTTCATTGTTACGTCCTCCTTATATCTTTTTTCATAAATGGATTCTTTATGCAAAATGTTACTTATAAACGTTTAAATGCATTTATGTTCCTTACAGTTAACCAATATAATCAGATTTTGTTGGTTACTGTCAGATTTTTTGATATGAAATAAATCGGTACGAGAGAGGATTTAGATATCTAGTAGCGAAATGGATTACTAGCAGTCATTTGATCGTTCCATTCATACATCTACTACTTAGAAACCCATACATGATGCCTACATCTATCTTTTTAATATCCATAAATTTGAAATACAACTTCGACTTTTACTTAAAATTGGAAGGTTGTGAACACCAATATGAACAGCAATGGCCCAACTGAGCATGATATTTTTCTCTTCCATCAAGGCAATCTTTTTCATAGCTATGAAATGCTAGGGGCTCATCTGATAACTGAAAATAATATATCAGGGGTACGCTTTACTGTTTGGGCTCCAAATGCCCAACAAATAAATGTTATTGGGGATTTTAATAATTGGAATGGGATAAACCATCCAATGCATAAGATAGATCATTGTGGAATTTGGTCTACCTTTATTCCAGTTAGTGTTCATACAAACTATAAATATGAAATTCTAACAACTAATAACGAGTTATTAGTAAAAGCAGACCCTTATGCTTTTTATTCGGAAGTTCGTCCTAATACAGCGTCAACAGTCGTAGATTTACATCAATACAAATGGAATGACGAAAAATGGCAAAAGGAAAAACAAGAAAAAAACATATATGAACAACCATTATCCATATATGAAGTTCACCTCGGTTCTTGGAAAAGAAAAGAAAACGGCGATTTTTATTCGTACCGAGAATTAGCAGATGAGTTAATCGATTATGTTGCTGAATTAGGATACACACATATCGAAATTCTTCCAGTAACAGAGCACCCCTATGACAGATCGTGGGGGTATCAAACTACTGGATATTTTTCATTAACAAGTCGTTTTGGTACACCTGATGACTTTATGTATTTTGTTGATCAATGTCATCAAAAAGGAATTGGTGTGTTTCTAGATTGGGTACCTAGTCACTTTTGTAAAGATTCACATGGATTACGGCTATTTGATGGAACACCACTATATGAATATAGCGATTCTCGAAAGGCAGATAAAGGAGAATGGGGAACATTAAGCTTTGATTTCGGAAAACCCGAAGTAAATAGTTTCTTAATTTCAAACGCAATTTTTTGGCTAGATATGTACCATATTGATGGACTTCGTGTTGATGCTGTCTCTAGTATGCTCTATTTGAATTATGGAAAAGAAAAGCACCTTCACACAAAAAATCAGTATGGTGGAGATGAAAATATCGAGGCAATTCAATTTTTACGAAGGTTAAATGGGGCGGTTTTCGAACAATTTCCAAATACTTATATGATGGCTGAGGAGTCTACCGCTTGGCCACTTGTAAGTTCTCCTGTTTATCTAGGTGGACTAGGTTTTAATTACAAATGGAATATGGGTTGGATGAATGACATGCTGAAATACATGGAAATGGACCCTATTCACCGAAAATGGCATCATCAGTTAATTACATTTTCTTTCTTCTATACATTTTCAGAAAATTATATTCTTCCTTTATCCCATGATGAAGTTGTCCATGGGAAGAAATCACTTCTTAATAAAATGCCCGGAGATTACTGGCAAAAGTTTGCAAACTTACGCTTACTTCTTGGCTATATGACGACACACCCCGGAAAGAAACTTCTTTTCATGGGTGGTGAATTTGGACAATTTGATGAATGGAAAGACCTTGAAGACCTAGATTGGGAGGTGCTTGACTATCCTTTACATCAGTCCATGAACGAGTACGTAAAGCAATTAAATACTTTTTACTTAAAAGAAAATTCACTATGGGAATTAGACCACGTTGAAGAAGGGTTTCAATGGATTGATCCTCATGACTATAACCAAAGCATTATTTCTTTTATCCGAAAAGGTAAATCAAAAAAAGACTTTATCATTGTTATTTGTAACTTTACTCCCAATGTCCATTACGACCACCACATCGGTGTTCCTTATGAAGGTGTATATTATGAGACATTCAATAGTGATCACGAACTCTTTGGGGGTTCGGGACAATGTCACGACACTAAACTTCATAGTGAAAAAATAAAATGGCACAACCAACCTCATCGAATTACAATCAAAATCCCTCCATTAGGGATGACTTTATTGAAATTAGATAAATCTTAACTTGAAAGAGCGAGGAGAATTGCAATGAATCGAAAAAATGAATGTGTCGGTATGTTACTAGCAGGCGGAGAAGGAAAACGTCTCGGACTTCTTACAAAGAAAATCGCAAAACCAGCTGTTCACTTTGGTGGAAAGTATCGAATCATCGACTTCACATTAAGTAATTGCACAAATTCAGGAATTAATGCTGTTGGAGTACTCACTCAATACGAGCCACTTGCTTTAAATACTCATCTAGGGATAGGAAGCCCTTGGGATTTAGATAGAAGAGACGGAGGGTTATCTGTCCTTTCACCATTTATCGAAAAACAAGGTGGGTCTTGGTACAAGGGGACAGCTGATGCTATCTATCAAAATATCAATTTCATTGAACAACATAACCCGGAATACGTGTTGATAATTTCTGGTGACCACATATATAAAATGAATTATGCCGCGATGCTTTCTTACCATAAAGATCTCTCTGCTGATGCTACGATCTCTGTCATTGAGGTACCTTGGGAAGAAGCGAATCGATTCGGTATTATGAATACTAATGAGGAACTTACCGTTACAGAATTTGAAGAAAAACCGGAAAATCCTCAAAATAACCTTGCTTCAATGGGAATTTATATTTTCAAATGGGAGGTACTTCGTAACTATCTAATAAATGATGCAAAAAAACCTGAGTCTAGCCATGACTTCGGAAAAGATATTATCCCAGAGATGCTAAAAGATCAACGTAAAATGGTTGCCTTTCCGTTCAGAGGATATTGGAAGGATGTTGGAACGGTTCAAAGCTTCTGGGAAGCAAACATGGATTTATTAAAGGATAAACCTTCACTCCAGTTAAATGAGCATAATTTGAGAATTTATTCGGTAAACCCTAACCAACCCCCTCAATACATTGCCTCTTCAGCAAAAGTAAGTTGCTCACTTATTAATGAAGGATGCCTTATTTACGGCTCAGTTGATCATTCTGTTCTTTTTTACGGTGTTGAAGTGCAAAAAAATAGTCAAATCAATCATTCAGTCATTATGCCAAATGTAAAAATTGGTGAAAATGTTGTTATTGAAAGAGCTATTATTAATGAAGGAACTGTTATTCCAAATAACACACATATAAAACCGATAGACCCAAACGAAATAATTGTTTTAGATAAAGATTCTTTTATTAATGAACATGTAGTTACCAATTAACGATAGTGAGCAGGAGGCTTATTTAAAAAATGAAAACGCTAATGGGAGTTATTAACTTAGATTCTGAAATGGATTACTTAAATGAATTAACATATTTTCGATGTGGAGCAGCAGTACCTTTTGGTGGCCGCTATCGTTTAATAGATTTTGTTCTCTCTAATATGGTCAATTCAAACATGAGTGATATTGCTGTGTTTACTAGAAAAAAATACCGTTCGTTAATGGACCATCTTGGTACGGGAGCAGCATGGGACTTAGATAGAAAACGAGGTGGGCTTTTTATTCTTCCCCCTGATTGGAATGACCCAACCGATATTTCCAAAGGTGATTTGCAACATTTTCATAATAACCGAGATTTCTTTCATCGAGGTCTATCTCAATATGTCCTTATAACTGGTAGTCAAAACATATGTAATATTGACTATTCTAAGGCTTTTCAAGCTCATTTGGATAGCGACGCAGATATTACCGTCATCTACAAACCAGTTGACCAATTAGAAGAGGAGCATCGCCAATGCCACAAACTAGAATTAGATGTTAATAAACAAGTTTTGAATATTACAAACGATCATCACAATTCTAATATAGGGATGGGTATGTATATCATGAGTAAGAAGCTATTACTAGAGCTTGTTGAGCATTGCATTGCTAGAGGTATGGATAACCTCTTTAGAGATGGTGTAATCGGAAACCTCGACCGCTTAAACGTTCATGCCTATGAATACAACGGCTATTTAGCTGTAATTAATTCGATTGAAAGTTACTACAAACACAGCATGTCCCTATTGTGCCCTACCGTTTATTCCAACTTATTTTTTAACGAACAAGTCATTTATACAAAGGTAAAGGATGAACCACCAGCAAAGTATTTAAAAGGTGCAACTGTTCAAAATTCACTAATTGCCAATGGTTGTGTCATTGATGGTCATGTTGAAAATAGTATTTTATTTAGAGGTGTTCATATTGAAAAAGGTGCCTCAGTCAAAAATTCTATTATCATGCAACGCTCCGATGTAAAAGAAAACGTTCAGCTAGAAAACGTCATATTAGATAAAGATATTATACTCTCACCTGATCGAACATTCATAGGAGCTACTGAACAACCGTACGTACTAGCAAAAAGAAGAGTAATGTAAGAGAACAATATAAGCAAAGCCGACTTTTGTATGAGCGTAATTATTACCCTACTATTCAAACAATTGTTCAATCACTATAAATAATTTAATAAAGAGATTACTCGTGGTGTAAGAAATACTTGCACCACTTTCTAGTAGTTTATAAAAGGAGAGAAAATCATGAAAGTGCTTTTCGTTGCATCTGAATGCACACCATTTATGAAAACAGGAGGACTCGCCGATGTTATCGGCTCTCTTCCAAAAGCATTACAAAAATTACATATCGATGTTCGTGTTATCTTACCTAAGTTTGATGAAATCCCACAGCATTTTAAAGAAAAAATGACATATCTGAAAGAAATTAATGTTCCAGTTGGGTGGAGAAACCAATATTGTGGCATTCAAGAATTACAGCATGAGAATATTACATACTATTTTATTGACAATGAGTACTACTTTAAACGTCCTGGTTTGTACGGCTATTATGATGAAGCAGAGCGCTTTGTCTATTTTTGTCATGCTGTCATAGAGGGAATTAAACTAATTGACTTTCAACCTGACGTGATTCATTGTCATGATTGGCAAACAGCTCTTATTCCTTCTTATTTAAGAACGGTGTATTCAGAGGATTCTTTTTATAAACAGATTAAAACGATGTTTACAATCCATAATCTTGCGTACCAAGGGATTTTTTCTAAGTCGATTTATCAAGATATGCTTCATTTTGCCCCTGAACACTATTTTGGGATTGAGTATAACGGTGACATAAACTTTTTAAAAGGAGCACTTGTTCATTCTGACGTTGTAACAACTGTTAGTGAAACGTATGCACATGAAATTAAAACACCCTATTTTGGTGAAGGCTTAGATTCATTACTTAAAGAACGTTCCATTTACGGAATTGTGAATGGAATCGATTATGATGAGTTTAATCCGGGTACGGACCAGTATCTTACACATCACTTTACACACTCTGTACAAGACAAGAGAAAAAATAAGTTAGAACTTCAAAAGGAGTTAGGATTGCCTGTTTCCGAACAAAAACCGATGATCGCACTCGTATCAAGATTAGTAGAACAAAAGGGCTTACCTTTAATTACTTCTCTACTCGATGAAATAGCTTCTTTCGATATACAGTTTGTAATTCTAGGAACTGGTGATAAGGAATTTGAGCAAGCTTTTCAAAAGGCATCAACACGCTATCCAACGAAGATATCGACCCAACTCTTTTTTAATGAAAAACTAGCGAGAAAAATTTATGCAGCATCCGATATGTTCTTAATGCCCTCCCGCTTTGAACCGTGTGGCATTGGACAATTGATTGCTTTACGTTACGAAAGCGTACCCATAGTTAGAGAAACAGGTGGATTAAACGACACTATAAAATCATTTTGTGAGTTTTCAAAGGAAGGTAATGGCTTTACATTTACGAATTACAATGCTCATGACATGCTTCATACGATCAAAAGAGCTCTTCATTTTTATGAAGATGAAGTGATTTGGAGTGAGTTGTTACAGAATATTTATAGAACGAACTTTAGTTGGGATAATTCCGCAAACCAATACAAACAGCTTTATGTTACTAATCATAAGGAGTGGTAAATCAATGTTTTCAAGTAAGGATAAATTTAAAGAAGCATTTATTGAAAAATTAGAGACATCATTCGGTAAAACCTTGCAAAGTGCTTCACCAATGGAGATTTACCAAACAATAGGTTCGTTAGTGAAAGAGAAAATTAATCGGAATTGGCTTGATACGAATGAGCAATATCATAATAACCAAGAAAAACAAGTTTACTATTTTTCTATGGAGTTCTTGCTTGGGCGTTTGACTGAAAGTAATTTGTTAAACACCGGTACGTTAACAATTTGTAAAGAAGGATTAGAAGACTTAGGGATTAATGTAGAAGAAGTATTCGCACAAGAACACGATGCTGGATTAGGAAACGGAGGACTAGGACGTCTAGCAGCTTGCTTTCTAGACTCTATGGCCTCTCTTAGCTTACCTGGTCATGGCTGTGGTATTCGATATAAATATGGATTATTCCAACAAAAAATGATTGATGGTTATCAAGTAGAGCTTCCTGATTACTGGCTTAAAGAAGAATACGTTTGGGAAGTACGTCGTTCTGACAAGGCAGTAAAAGTTCAATTTGGTGGTAGAGTTGAGATGGAAGATACAGGAGATAAACTTCTTTTCCATCAACGAGATTGTGAAACAGTCATTGCTGTACCATATGATGTACCGATTGTTGGCTATAAAAATAAAACAGTAAATACATTAAGACTTTGGAGTGCAGAATCAACTTCAAATGATTTTAATTTCCATACATCTAACCGCCATGATTACCATAATTACTTAGATTATAAACGGTCTATTGAAACAATTTCCGAATTTCTATATCCTGACGATTCTTATTTTGAAGGTAAACTTTTGCGCTTGAAACAGCAATATTTCCTTGTCTCTGCTGGCTTACAAAGTGTTATTCGAACATTCAAGGAAAAATATAATTGCAGTCTCACTTGTCTACCAGAAAAAGTAGCAATTCAAATCAATGATACTCATCCAAGCTTAATTGTGCCTGAGTTAATGAGAATTCTAGTTGATGAAGAAGGTTTCGATTGGGACGAAGCGTGGAATATAACAACAGAAACTCTAGCATATACGAACCATACGACACTTAGCGAAGCACTTGAGAAATGGCCTGTGCACATGGTTCAGTCACTTCTTCCTCGAATCTATATGATTATCGAAGAAATTAATGAAAGGTTTTGTCGAAGCTTATGGGATAAATACCCGGAACTACGTGACAATATTGCTGAGCTTGCAATTATCGCTTATGACCAAGTTCACATGGCGCACCTAGCAATAGTAGGAAGCCATAGTGTGAATGGTGTTGCGAAAATCCATACCGATATACTTAAGAAAAAAGAAATGAAGAAGTTTTATCATATCTATCCAGATAAATTTAATAACAAAACAAATGGAATTACACACAGAAGATGGCTTCTTAATGCTAATCCAAAACTCGCATCCATTGTCTCTAATGCAATTGGTGAACGCTGGATTCAACAACCAAAAGAGCTAATTGATCTAATCAAGTATACATCGGACTCATCCTTCCAAGAAAAAGTAGCCCAAGTAAAAAAAGAAAATAAAATCGAGCTTGCTTCACTCATTAATGCCCAATGTGGAATCAAAGTTGATGAGCATTCTATTTTTGACGTTCAAATCAAACGACTTCATGGATACAAAAGACAGCTACTTAATATCTTTCACATCATTCATATGTACAATGTCATAAAGGAAAATCCAAATCTAGATATTACACCCCGTACCTTTATTTTTGGTGCGAAAGCTGCGCCAAGCTATCATTTTGCTAAAAAGGTAATCAAATTAATTTTAACAACTGCTAATATCGTTAATAATGACCCGTCAATTAATAACAAGATAAAAATCGTTTTCTTAGAAAATTATAGTGTATCCCTAGCAGAGAAAATCATTCCAGCTGCAGATGTAAGTGAACAAATCTCTACCGCTAGTAAAGAAGCATCCGGAACTGGAAATATGAAGTTAATGATGAATGGTGCATTAACTCTCGGGACATTGGATGGAGCAAATGTAGAGATAAAGGATATGGTCGGCAATGATAATATATTTATTTTTGGCCTAACATCTGACGAAGTACTCCATTATCAACAACATGGTGGCTACCGAGCACGCGATATTTATAATTCAGACAACCGAGTTAGAACAGTCCTTGACCAACTAGTTAATGGCTTCTTTAGTAAAGATGAAGTAGAGTTTAAAGATATTTTTTATACGATTCTATCAAACAATGACGAATACTTTGTTTTAAAAGATTTTGATAGTTATGCAGAGTCTCAAGTAATTGTCGATCAAAATTACCGTAATCCATCACAGTGGCTTAAGAAGAGTATTACTAACATCGCTCATTCCGGGAAATTTTCAAGTGACCGTACAATTTCAGAGTACGCAAGTGAAATATGGGGAATACGCCCTATAACGATTCAATAACGTTTCTACCGTGTCTATATTACTAATTATTCTATGAATATAAATCCTTACCATTTTTCTAAATAAATGATAAAATACTGATTACTAGCTATGAATACTTCAATTGTAGTGATTTATTCACTTATCAGTACACAACTAAATTCCTAGGAAAATTTAAGGAGGTTTTTGACTCATGCAAGTTAAAGATTTAAAAGTATTAGTTTGTGATGACTCTATGCTAATTAGAAAGAAGATGAAGGATGCCCTAGCGAAAGCAGGTTGTGAAAACATCCAAGAGGCAGAAAACGGACAAATTGCGGTAGACAAATGTAAGGAAGATGCTCCACACATCGTGTTTATGGATATTGTTATGCCTGATAAAGATGGAATCAAAGCATTGACCGAAATAAAAGAATTTAACTCAAAAATAAAAGTCATTATGGCATCATCAGCAGGTACACAATCACACTTAAAAAAGGCGATTCACCTTGGGGCGTACGATTTCATCCAAAAGCCTATTGCGCAAAATTCTATCGATTCAATTATTGATAAAATTTTGAAAGAAGGTGAAGAGTCTCGTGTTTAGTCAATATTTTGGTAATTATTTATTAAATAAGGGATTACTCAGCCCAGAGCAATTAGAAACAGCTTTAGAATTACAAAAGTCAACTCACCTTAAACTAGGAGTTCTTTCTGTGAACGCAGGATATATGTCAGCTGCACAAGTAGAAGAAGTACACCAAAAACAAATGCAAGTAGATAAACGGTTTGGTGAGATTGCCATCGATTTAGGATACATGACAGATGCACAGCTAGAGGATCTACTATCCTCACAAAAACATAGTCATCTTCTTCTAGGGCAAGTTTTACTAGATGAAAATATTATGACTCTTGAGCAGTTCTCACAAACATTAAACGAATATAAAGAAGAAAACGGTCTTTCTGATGAGCAATTTTCTTCTATTAAAAGAGGAGACATTAATACACTAGTTGATACGATGATTAATGTTGACGATTCTTCAAACAGTGATTTATACAAAGATTATCTATCGCTATTTGCTAAAAATATGATTCGTTTTGTAGATGATCAAATTCGCATTGAGTCATTAAGCACTCCAGAGCTTCTTGAAACAGAATGGCTAGTACATCAAAATATTTCTGGTGAAAACAATCTATACACAGCGATACTTGCTGACGAAAAAGTTTTTATAGACGTTGCTAAAAAATACTCTCAAGAAGATATTACTGAGCCCGACGAATTAGCTCAAGCATCAGTAAGTGAATTCTTGAACCTTCATAATGGTATTTTCCTAGTGAATATGTCTAATAGAGATGTTGAGTTAGAAATGGCGCCTCAACAAGTTGAACAAAAGAAAACTCTATCTAACCTTGAGCGTGTGCTTCTTGTATCTGTTCACGTTCCAGCAGGAATATTTCACGTAGCACTAGCAAAAGAACCACCAACTGTAAAATAAAATCTCGTAGACTTTATTTATTGCAGCGGAGTCTGTGCCTATTTATAAGTCAAATGATAAGCGGTTTCTTATCATTTGACGCGCACAGTGCGGAGCCATTGCCACCTTGAATACACTTCCACCACATATAAAAAAGCTGATTACAATGTAACCAACTTCACCATACTTAAAGTTTACTTTCTAAACCACCTCTTATATACTCTCACTAACTATCACTGACCAACCTTTTCCTCTATACGCGTTATAACCCTTTGTTTTACAGTAAGCAAAGATTTTATCCTTATGTGAAGAATCTCGTTCAATTGTGTATCCTCTATCTGATTCATTGGAACAAACTTTTTTTACTGCCTCTAAGTAAGTTAAATCCCTCTCTAAAATACCAACTCTGTCCTTTGAAGCAATAACAACGCCTTGACTATTAATCAAATACAACTCACTTTCTTCATCAACTTTTACATTATCGATAATCTCATAGACATATTCCCAGTTAAAACGAGTCGTAAATACACCTAATACCTCTCCATTATCA
This sequence comes from Bacillus sp. FJAT-45350, assembly GCF_002335805.1. Lineage (NCBI taxonomy): Bacteria > Bacillati > Bacillota > Bacilli > Caryophanales > Bacillaceae > Bacillus > Bacillus sp. FJAT-45350. Next base: position 2,606,397 of record NZ_NISU01000001.1, read on the forward strand.
TCAAAAACAGGAGCAGAATAATTCATAGCATGTCCATTAATTACGGAAGAGAAATACATATCAGAAACGTATACATCTTTTCTTTGAATTGTTTCTTTAAACCAATCACGGTCAGACATATCTCTTCCCACTTGAGATTGGTTGTTGCCAGCAGCAACGATAATACCTTCTTTATTTACAACAAAAAGGTCATAGTATACCTCATAAATATCGATAATCTTTTTCATTAATGTCTTAGCAGTTGCTACATGCTCCATTGTCCCTTCTCTAAGACAGTTTTTTATAGCGTTAAAGGCTGCCCATGCTTGAACATCACAGTTTCTCTCAAACAAGTTTCTATCAATTTTATCAATTGTATCAAAAGCGACATCGACTGTACGTACAGCAATAACTTCATTTGCCTTTTGTTGAATATTCTCTATCAAAATATTACTTTCTTTATTTGCTTTTAAACTTTGGTCAGCAAACTTTTTAATTTCTCCTGCGACAACCGAGAATCCCCGTCCTGCTTCCCCAGCTCTAGCAGCTTCTATCGCTGAATTCAAGGCAAGTAAATTAGCATGAGTTGCAACCTGATTAACTGTCTTCATGACTAATTCCATTTCTTTATTAGCCTCTTTTAATTCATTCAATAGATTAGAAACATTAAGTGAATCAATTTTCTCTTTCTCCATCAAAAACAGCCCTTTCCTACCTACTAAATCTCATAATCTAAATTTTCTAAAATAATCATTAATTATATCATATATAGGAAAAGTGGACTATGAAAAGTTAAAAACCAAAAATCGTTAGTTAATTACTTTTTCAGGATGGTTTGTACATATTACAATATCAGGATGTATTAATTTCACAAAGACAATCTCTTCTTCAGTATTCGGTGTCCATGTAACTATTTTATAACCACGTGCAATATAATGCTCTGCAAATTCTTTAGTCAAAAAAGGAAAAGCGATTGAAATAACTGTAGAACCTGTTAACTCAAGCTGTTCCTCTAGTAATGTAACACTCCCCGCAAACACTAATCCAGTTTCTATTAAAGGTTCATTTTTTAATTCCTTTATTTTCTGATGATCAAATGATGTGATAACAACCTCATGTTCCATCTCATATTTTTTAACTAAAGCAACAACCGTATTAATTATCTTTGGATAAAAATAACCAGCAGACTTTAATTCCAGGTTCAACCGTATTCTTCCTTTTGCTCTTATTAGTAATTCTTCTAACGTAGGTATCTTCTCTCCTTCATACTCTTCTGAGTACCATGACCCTGCATCAAGTTCTTTAAGTTCAGACAAGGTTTTGCCATTTACTAACCCCGTACCATTCGTTGTTCGTTCTAATGTAAAATCATGAATTAAAACCGGTACACCGTCTTTAGACATGTGAACATCTGTCTCTATCGAATCAATCTTATCTTCATTAATAGCCAACTCAAAAGCTGCTAATGTATTTTCAGGTGCCTTACCTGACCAGCCTCGATGCGCCATGCACTTATTCATCTACAACACACCCTTTCGAGAGCAATTGTTTATTGTTAATGATTAATTAGGAAAAACTTTATTTCCAGTTCATACAAGAAAAGGACTTATTATATTTTACTAGTTATATTTTACCTAGAATATATACTCATAAGTTAGCTCCTAGAAGCTATTCTTCCTTTATAGGTAGTTTAGTAATACTATTCGCGATAAAGTGGATAAATCCATCCTTTAGAAATAACTTTTTTAGTACTAACGAAATAAATTTTTGTAATATTTTGTCGAGTGTATTGCTGTTTTATCATATTTTGTTTATAATTGTCTAAACGCTATATTCAAAGTGTTTATAATAAAAATAACGATAATGGCAAACTTATTTAAAGATAAGGACGCAAAGCCACGGACCTAAGTCACATGTTGATATGGTAGCCGAGCCGCCGAAGGATACTGGATCAAAAAGGTGAACCTATTCTTGAGGTTTACCTTTTTTTATTAAGTAAATAAAGGATGGGTCGATTATTTTGTCTATTGAAATGTTTATTCGAGAAGAGGAATTCTATCATTATTTTCAGCCAATCTACAGCTTAGGATCTTTTGAAAGGTTGGGGTATGAGGTCCTACTTAGGTCTAATGTTTATGCTAATCCTGAAATCGCTTTCTTAGAAGCAAAAAAAGCAAAAAAGCTTTATGAGTTGGATTCGCGGTCCATTCATAAAGCCCTCTGCACCTACCATTCAGCAGGACAATCAAAAAATGGAGAAACTTTATTTTTAAATGTCTTTCCATCGACGATTTTACATAATAACTTTCCCATTTTTCTCAAGAGAATTATTACTGAAAACTATCTAACTAGTCAACAGATTGTACTTGAAATTTCCGAATCTGAGGTTATTGATGATTTTTGCATATTTAAATCAAGGATACTAGAACTAAAAAAACTGGGTTTCTTAATTGCAATTGACGATATTGGAAGAGGTTATGCTAATTTTCAATCAATAATTGAACTAGATCCGGATTATCTTAAATTGGATCGATATTTAGCAAAAGATTTACATTTGTCAAAGCAAAAACAAAACCTTATTACCTTCCTACACAGCTATTGTGAGCGAGAAAATAAACATCTAATATTAGAAGGTTTAGAAGATGATAATGAATTATCCGTAGCTAAAACATTGGGAATTCCTTATGGACAAGGGTATTTATTAGGAAAACCAGCTTCATTAAGTAATGTTGTTATGTGTTAATATCAAGTGCTAGCCACTTAAACAAAAAATCGATAAAGTATACATTATGTATACTTTATCGATTTTTAATAAGATAACACTGTTTTGTTACGTCCTTCTCTTTTTGATTGATATAACGCACCATCTACCCGTTTAAGAAATGAATTTATATCTTCACCTGCCTGATAACAACCCACACCTAAAGAAATTGTAATATATCCACCAGTAGGACTAATTGTATGGCTTACATTTTCACGCATTCTCTCAGCAATATTCATCGCATCATTATCATTTGTATTTGGCAACAAAATAATGAACTCTTCACCACCTAGTCTCACACATACATCAACACTTCTGACAAACTCTTTCATCTTCTTAGATAAAAATATTAAGACTTCGTCACCCATCTGATGGCCAAATTCGTCGTTAACTTTTTTAAAGTAATCAATATCAATAATAATGAGGGAGAAAGGCTTTTGTTCATTCTTCAATTGAACTAATGTTTCATCGAAATATCGTCTATTTCCGAGTCCTGTTAGTGGATCGGTCAGTGAATTAGTTTTATAGGTATTAATACTACTTTCTTTTATTTGCACAAAATTTTCTAATGTTTTATTTAATTGTTCAGCCTCAAAATACCATGTTGGAATATCTGGCTTTTCAGTTTTTAACGTATCTGACTCATTATTAAAAATAAAAAGTGCTAATTTTCGAAGCGGAGAAGCTAATCTATCTGTGAAAAACACAGTGCATATAATAAGCAAGATTACAAATGGGATTGAATACAAAAAGACCTTCTGAACCAAGTTCCAAACCGGAGCAATTGCCACACTATAAGGAGTTTGTGATACGACGCCCCACTGGCTAGACGGTATATATGTGTATCCTGCAAGAAAGTCTATCCCCTGTGAGTTTGTAATGAATTGCGAACCACTTTCACCATCAATTAAGCTTTCAATTACTTCATTATTCCTAACAACTTCTCCAATACGATTTACATCAGGATGATATAATAATGTGCCATTATTATCTACAACGTAAACATATGAACCATCTTTAGCATAATGTTCACCTAATATCGTTCTTATAATATTATCTTCTTGTAAATAAACAGTACCTGCTAAAAAACCTATATAATTTCCTTCTTCACCCCATAATGGCGTAGACACCATAAGAATCAAGCGATTGGAAATAGAAATATAAGGATCTGATATGAGAGTTTTTTTATGCAGTAGAGATTCGTTCGCCCCCAAGGATGTAAGTTTTTCACCTTCAATACCTACGTAGGGTGATGCACTTATGATAATACCCTCATTATTAACTACTGCGACTGAATTAAAATCCTTACTACTATGCAACAATCGCTCTAATTTTCCATCTATATTACGACCATGAGTTAAATCATCCGCAATATCATATTGTCTTTGTTTTAATACAAATGTCATTGTTGTAAAAACTTCATCTGCTAATTGTGCAAGCTTTTCAGAATATACACTGTTAATTTCTAATGAATGATTGACTACGTTTTGCTTAGTTACAACATAGGCAGAGAATAACGTAGAAAATAATATACTTATGATAACGAAAAAAGTAAGTAATAATATCCAGAAGCGTAAAGTTTTCTTCATGATCCATTCCTTTAACTATCAATTCAATATTTTAACAATTAATAGTATAACAAATATTTGAAGAAAAGTATTATCTTTTAAAAGAATCAACATGGTTTATCTTCCTCAATAAAAAGCCTACTAAGTATATAATTAACTATATCTTAGTAGGCTTTCCTTTTTTGTTACTATACAGTTGTTGTTTCGTTTAATAGCGCATTTTCAATCGTAACATAATCATATCCTAAGTCTCTAGCAACAGCTTCATACGTAACTGCTCCACCTGCAACATTTAACCCTAATGCTAATGCTGGATTTTCTTGTAATGCTTGTGTCACACCTTTGTTAGCAATCTGAAGTGCATATGGTACTGTGACATTTGTAAGAGCTAATGTCGATGTTCTTGGTACAGCACCTGGCATGTTTGCTACAGCATAGTGTACAACGTCATGCTTAACATATGTTGGGTTATCATGCGTTGTAATTTTGTCTACAGTCTCAATAATTCCACCTTGATCAATTGCTACATCAACGACTACTGAACCTGGTTTCATTGACTTAATCATGTCTTCGGTCACTAATTTAGGTGCTTTTGCTCCTGGAATTAGTACAGCTCCAATTAATAAATCACTCTCAGCAACTGCTTCAGCAATGTTTAATGGGTTTGACATTAATGTATTAATTTCATTACCAAAGATATCATCAAGCTGACGTAAGCGTTCCGGACTTAAATCAATAATTGTTACGTCTGCTCCTAATCCCATTGCAAGCTTAGCTGCATTCGTTCCAACAACTCCACCACCGATAACCGTTACCTTACCACGTTTCACTCCTGGTACACCAGCTAACAGAATTCCCTTACCACCCTTTGGCTTCTCAAGAAATTGAGCTCCAATTTGTGCAGCCATTCTTCCTGCTACTTCACTCATTGGCGTAAGTAATGGTAATGTACGATTTACCTCTACTGTTTCATAAGCAATTGCAGTAACCTCACTCTTTACTAGAGCTTCTGCTAGCTTAGGTTCTGCAGCTAAATGAAGATAAGTGAATAAGATATGTCCCTTTTTAAAATAAGCATACTCCTCTTGAAGAGGTTCTTTTACCTTCATCACCATTTCAGCACGAGCCCATACTTCGGCAGATTGTTCTACCATTTCTGCCCCCGCTGCTACATAAGCTATATCTTCAAAACCACTGCCTTCTCCTGCACTTTTTTCTATTAAAACCGTATGTCCTCCATTTACAAAGCTAAGTACTCCTGCCGGTGTTAAAGCCACACGATTTTCATTATTTTTAATTTCCTTAGGTACACCAATAATCATTTATCTTCCTCCTCCAAGTTCTTCTATAATAAGTATACAAGGATAGGAAAATAGTTACTTTGTTTAGAATATAAAAAGTTAGGAAGACTCTTTGTGTAATTTTACAAACCTAATAGTAGGGAGCAAGGCAAAAGAGAAAAAAACCCTTTTCCTTTCTCCCTACAATAACCTACGTAATTTATACTCTAAGTATAAATCTAATTTCTCTTTCGGATCAGACAGGTTAATATTAGTTAATTCAACGATACGTTTTATTCGATAATTTAGTGTGTTTGGATGAATATGAAGGATTTTTGCTGCTTCATTTACATGACAATCAGAGTCTAAATAGACCTCAAGAGATTGAAAGAGTTCTGTTTGATTTTTATCGTCATAGGACTTTAATGTTAGTAATGACAATGGGAAGTGACTCTCATTTTCTCTATTCTCTACTATTCCTTCTAAATAACGATAAATCCCAAGCCCTTGATAGCTAAGAACATTTTCTAGCTCTTTAGGGAATTGCTCTTTTAATGCTAATGCCTTTAACGCCTCTTTATAACTGTTCTCCGTTTTAAGAACATCCTGATAAATAAAACCATGGCAGCTTTTTACGTTTTTTATGTGATAGCGTAGATCCCATTGCTCAATAGCAAACCGAATAAATTCACGTAACATCGTTTCATCTAGATTCCCTTTGTTTTTTACAACAAACAGAGTTAATTCATTTTCTTGAAATAAAAAGAAGGGAATATCCACATGTTCACTAGCATGCAAAAAATACGTTATCTGTCTTTTTAATGCCTCAGACAAAGAGGTTTCAAAATGAAAAACTATGACAGAAAAGGATGACGGTAAGGCTAGTGCTAATTTATGAAAATTAGCTTCTATTCTATCTCTTGAACGAATTCCTCCGGTAAGTAACTGCCAAAAGAATTGTTGGTAGCCTTCTTCCTTCCTCTTTTCCTGCAAACTTCTTTTTAATAAGAATGTCTTCACTGTTTCTGTTGCCTCTTGTAAAAAAGATAAACCAGCATTCGTTAACGACTTATCTAGCTCTAGTATCCAAATATACCCTAGTATTTCTTGTTGCTTACGAATCGAGATTGCTACACGATTTCCTAGCCCGATATCATCTATCGCCTTAATCCTAACGGGCTTTTCATCTTGATGTAATTTTTCTATTATCCCTTTTTTCCATAAGCGATGAATGACAGACTGTGGGACTTGTCTCGAAATAATTGTCTCTATCCTAGCGGTATCTGTTCTTATATCATGTTTACTATATGCCAAAAGTCTATGACTACCATCTTCAAGTGTCACAGGACATCCAAGCATATCACTTATATAATCAACAATACCTTCTAGGTCATAGAAGTTTGATTTTAGTGGATTATCTTTTTCTGTAGGCTGGAACATAGCTTAACTCCTATCATTACAAACTCCATATCTTTCTTTTATTATAAACTCATTTTGATAAAAAACGAACATAAGGTGTTCCTAAAAAACACCTTATTTCATCGTTACTTTGTACCATATTTATACATTTGAATTGTGCTATACTACGCCTATTTACCCTTATTAGCAACACACGCCCTTCACTAAATAGACAAACTAACATAGCGTATTATTAGAATATAGTTTTCTTAAGTAGGGATTGGTAAGTATGATTATGAAAAAGCTTAAAGATGCATACGCAGATGAAATAATAGCTAAAGATGTTTACTATCAAAACAAACTTATCCTCAAAGAAGGAACCACGTTAACAAAATCCTTAAAGGAAAAGCTGAAAAAATTGGGAGTAAACGAAATCTATGTCCAATCAGATACACCAGAAAAGAAGAAAAAAATAACTACCACTGGTCAAACTCAGAGTAATAGTCAATCTCAGCAAATAGAAGAAAACTCGTATTTGTTCTATGAAACATTAAAAGAAATTTTTCTTGAATCTCGATACGGATTAGCTTTAAACAATATTGAGGAAATTCATTGGCTATCCAACCTCTTTACTAAAATAATCACTAATGATAGTAAAAAACTACTCACACAGTTAAAAGAATGGGATTATGACAGCTTTCTGCATTCATTTGATGTATTTATCATCAGCTCATTGATAGCCAAAATGCTAAAGGTTAAAAATATTGAAGAGTTCGCTTCTGGTTGTTTACTACATGACATAGGGAAAAAGTCGATTCAAAAGTCAGTTTTACAGAAAACAGATAAGTTGACAATCGAGGAGTACAATCAATTAAAAGAGCATGTGAACCACGGTGAAAAAATCTTATCAAAAATGAATTTCTCGCAAAAAATACTAAAATTAACCAAACACCATCACGAAAGACTAGATGGGAACGGATATCCCAGTCAACTAAAAGAAAATGAAATTGATACAGAGTTACGAATACTTTCAGTTGTTGATGTCTTTTCAGCTCTATCCTTAAAACGTCACTATCGAAAAGCTCTTAGTTCAATTGAAGCCATACAATTTTTATTAAACAACGATGAACAATTTGATTTAGAAATTATTAAGCATCTCTGTCTTCTCCTTCAAATATACCCACCACAGACCACTGTACGTTTATCTAATGAAAAGCTTGCAAAAATTATGTATGTAAATCATGCAAAACCCTACCTTCCACTCATTCAAGAAATCCAAACAGAATCTACCTTTGAACTCCCCACCGACTTTACAATTAAAGTTACTCATATCAACACATTTGACCAATCCTTGGTCAAACATGAACAGGAAGAAAAGCATGAATGGAAAAAATTCTTCTATAGCCTCATACAAGGTCAGCGAAACGATGCAATATATTATTTCGAAAAACTTGCTGATGGAATGAGAGTTGAAGACATCTATACAAATATATTTGCAAAAATCTTGAAGGAAATCGGTGATAAATGGGAAGTTGGAGAACTCACAATTGCCGAAGAGCACATTGTTTCTGTTCTAATAAGAGAAATAATGAATATTAAGCTACCGAATTACATTCAGGAAGGTATAACAAAAGGTAAGGTTGCACTATTAACTTTAGGAACTGAACAACATAAACTACCTCTAAAAATAGTTTCCGATGCTCTCGAGGTTAATGGATGGAACATTCACAACCTCGAAGTCACCTTACCAGTCAATGATTTACTTGCATTTTTAAATAAGAAGAAAATCGATTATGTTGGCTTTTCTGTGACAATGCCTCATAACCTTCAATTATTAAAAAGAGTCATTGAAAGAATTCAGGGGCACTCCCCTCATATTGGCATTCTACTAGGTGGTTTAGCCCTCGATTCAAATCATGGTTTTAAGGGATGCTTATATGCAAATGATGCGAAAGAAGCTGTTAGAATAATGAATGAACATTATCAGCAGCATAAAAATTAAATAAAATCGGTCCAAAAGAATATTTCTCTCTCTTGGACCGACCTATTGAATACTATAATCCAGCTTCTCTTTGCAATCGTTTCGCTATTTCATTAAAGTCTTCATGTGATATACCAGGCGCAAACAGTTGAGGGACTTCCTCATAATCAGGCATTGGCGCTCCTTCTGGTGAACCTATAATCACTTCTACAGGCTGACCATCACTAGGGTGTTTTCCTTTCCAAATTTTATCAATGTCACGATAATCTGAAGGACTCCATGTATATAACTTACGATGAATTCCTTGCTCTTCAAACTTTCGAGTAGCATCAAACTTTTTATTATCAAGATCTGGAATAGGAATCATCTTGGTCATATCTACACCTGTCGCAACTTCAAGAGCTTTGGCATATGCGACAACATGCACTCCTCCTCGAACAAGTAAGTAACCAATCATTTCACGAGCTACAGGATTATCAGTCATCTCATACACCCTCATCTTATGGGTACGTGCTCCGCATTCTAAGAAGAAATTATGAAGTAAGTCTAATATTAAATTACCACTATTAAATACATTTCTTCCATCCCAAGGCCTACCCATATTATCTCCAGGCGTAGACGTTTGCGCTGTTGCAATAAAATGATCGAGACTTCTCTTATCTACTGCATTACGAAGTGGTTGATTATCTGGATCTCCTGGGTATGTGGCACCCTCGAGCATCAAATTCACTGTATTTGCAACTAACTCAACATGGCCGAATTCTTCAGCAGTAATACTAGCAATTAAATCATAAAAAGGCTTTAACTTGCGCTTTTGTCGAAAGTTAAACGATTGGTACATATAATTATTTAACGTAGACATTTCACCGAATTCTCCACCCAATAACTCTTGCACTGCCGTCGCAGCATTTGGGTCAGCATGTTTGGGTCGTGGTAAATCGATTAACAATTTATCAATTCGATGAATCATAACAATCCCTCCAAAAATCTTAGTTAAATCTAGAAAAGATACTGGTGCTTTCTTTCCCAAATTAAAGGAACACGCATCACTAGGAAAATATGTCATTCACTAAGATCTATGAAGGATTATGTCATGATATAACAAAAAATTAGTTGAATTCTTGTACCAATTTAAAGATTATATCAGAATCCTGTCCAAATTAAGAGCGGAACACAAATAAGAGGCTAGGATAAAAGGTCCTTTTGACCTTTTATCCCAGCCTCGGAGCAATCAGCGGAGTCGCTACATCTTTTTAAAGCCATGAAAGGAGTGGGTTTCTCCTTTCATGGCGCGTAGCGAACGGAGCCATTGCACCCTCTATCGAAGACTTGTATCCCAACTTCTTATCTTTAAAACGTATTAATGTTGTGCTCCATTAATTAGAATATACTTCTAGCTATGTTTTTAAAGCTTCAGATGTACCTAATTATTCTCATTTTGTTGACCTAATTCCTTATCAGCAACAAAAGATTCATTTGCTTCCTTCAACTCATTATACTGGTCTACTGAGTCACCACCATAATATGGTGTGGTACTTCGTGGTGCTTTAGGGTTTATATCAGACCTAATCGTTATTTCTTCTTGTTCAGGAGTATCAGTTAAAACATCCTTAATTGATTTATTTAGGTTAGGCTGTTGGTCTTTCATGTTCTACACCCCTTTCTTATTTTAATGAGATCTTTGCCTCATTCCTTTTGCATCCTGACTAATTTCTTCCTGAATATCTGCCTGGATCATCTTATCTGATAACTCTCGCTTATCGGTTTTTACTGGACGTGGTTGATTATTATTTCGACTAGCTTGCTCATTCCAATCACCCATCTAATCTCCTCCAATTTTTTTAGTAGTTTCAGTCGTTATTTTCTTCAATTGAAAGAAATTTCATGCAAACTTTTCCTGATGAACAAGACGACTTAATTTCTCATTCATTTCTTCTAGTTCATTAAAGCGATTTACGACATTTTCGATATACTCATGTTGTTCTTCAACGCTTGCAAACACTTCTTCTACCATAGCTGTATCTCCACCTAAACCAACAAACATCGTGTCTCTAAGAGTCAGGAAAAAATAATTAGTCAAAAGTAACCCACCAATTCCTGATAAAGCAATTGAACGATAATTATGGTACAGAGTAATAAATACGAGGCTTACATAAACCATTAGATAGTTTGATAGTTTAGGTGAAGTTATACCCATAACAAAAGTTAACGTTAAAAATGCGATTGCTACTATATATTGCAGGTGAAATGGAATTAATTCTCTATATGCAAATGTAGAAATTACTATTGAGGCTATTAAACCTGCAATAGAATAGGCTATCAATCCGTTCAATGGAACATTGCTAATAAAATTACTTACTAGCCCAAGTATGAATGCCCCCCAAACCAAATTGGATAGCAACTTATTTCTTTTAACAAACACATCTCGTTTTGAATTCACGTAACAAGTCTCCTTTCATTAGTAGATATAAAAAACAACAATGAATGAATAATCATTCATTAAGTGGGTAAAAAAATAACACCGGAACAGTGTTATTCTACTAGTATACTAATTTTCTGAAAATTATGCAAACATTTCTACCAAAGTAAATTTTCCCCTAATAGGGAAGCTATTAAGGCTACAGCAACCGTCGCTGTTTTATTTTTGTCGTCTAGTATTGGGTTAACCTCTACAAATTCAGCTGATGTAATAACATTTGCTTCTGCTAGCATTTCCATCGCCAAATGACTTTCTCTGTAGCTAATTCCTCCAATAACAGGTGTTCCAACACCTGGAGCATCGTTAGGGTCAATTCCATCTAAATCTAGACTAAGGTGAACTCCGTCTGTTCCATTAGATACGTGTTGTATCGTTTCTTCCATTACCTTTGTCATCCCGATACGATCTATTTCATGCATTGTATAAACTTTAATTCCTTTTTCCTTAATTAACTTCTTTTCTCCTTCATCTAAACATCTTGCTCCAATTATAACGATGTTCTCAGGAGATATTTTTGCACGCTCTCCTCCAATTCCAGTTAATGAAGGGTGCCCGATACCTAAGCTAACAGCTAATGGCATCCCATGAATATTGCCTGAAGGAGATGTCTCATTACAATTTAAATCACCGTGTGCATCAAACCAAATGACACCAAGTTTTTTTCTTGTTTGAGTGACGCCAGCAATGGAACCAATCGCAATGCTATGGTCTCCACCTAACATAAGAGGAAAATCACCATCCTCTGACATCTCTGCAATTTTTGAATATAAAGTTGTATTTGCTGACACTACTTCTTGTAAATTATTTAATTCATCTTTATCTTTCTTAACTTGACGTCCCGGACGATTGATTGGGATATCCCCATAGTCACGCACGTTATAACCCAATGTTTCTAGCCTTTCAATTACACCGGCATAGCGCATAGCACTTGGTCCCATGTCTACACCACGACGATTTTGACCTAAATCCATAGGCACACCAATTACACCAATCTTCTTTTTCAATCTACTCCCACCCTCTTTATGAGTTATGAATTATGAGTTATGAGTTATGAATTGTTAATGGTTAAAAATTAAATACATTCTGTTTCTAGTATTATAGATAGAGAGTTTTAAAGTACTTGTTTGATTTTTTGGAAGGCCCAGTCTATTTCTTCTTTTTTTATGACAAGGGGAGGTGCTAATCGAATAACATTTTCATGCGTCTCTTTACAAAGGATACCTAATTGTTTCAATTTTTCACAGTACTTTCTTGCTGGTTGAGTTAATTCAATCCCAATAAATAGCCCTCTTCCTCGTACTTCTTTTACAATATCACTCTGTAACCCTTGCAACTTCTTTATTAAATAGTCTCCTAATTGACGTGAATTAGTTACTAGTTTCTCGTCTTCTATGACTTTGAGAGCTGCAATTGCTGTAGCGCAAGCAAGGGGATTGCCCCCAAATGTAGAGCCGTGAGAGCCTGGATTAAAGACAGATAATATTTCGTGATTTGCTACCACTGAGGAAATTGGCATTACCCCTCCACCTAATGCCTTTCCTAAAATGTACATATCAGGTGTAACCTGTTCCCAATCACAAGCAAACCACTGTCCAGACCGCCCTAATCCAGATTGTATTTCGTCAGCAATAAATAATACATTTTTTCGAGAGCAAATCTCTCTCACTTCTTTTAGATAACCGTCCGGTGGAATAACAATTCCTGCCTCTCCTTGAATTGGCTCTACTAGAAAAGCAGCTGTATTTTCTGTAATAGCTTCTTCAAGTGCTTTACTATCACCATAAGGGATAACCTTAATTCCTGGAAGCATTGGTCCAAAATCTTCTTTATATTCATCATTAGATGACAAGGAGACAGCAGCTAGCGTTCGACCATGAAAGTTATTCTCACAAACGATAATTTCAGCTTTGTCTTTAGTTATCCCTTTGTTTCGATAACCCCAACGCCTTGCTGCTTTAATCGCTGTTTCCACTGCCTCTGCCCCAGTATTCATTGGTAGCACTTTAGTTTTGCCTGTTAATTCTACAACTTTATGATAAAAGGAACCTAGCTGATCATTATAGAATGCCCGTGATGTTAGGGTGATTTTATCTGCTTGCTTCTTTAAGGCATCAATAATTCTTGGGTGTCTATGTCCTTGATTTAGTGCTGAATAGGCACTTAGCATATCTAGGTACCGGTTTCCTTCAGGGTCCCTCACCCAAACCCCTTCAGCTTCGGATATGACAATAGGAAGTGGCAGATAATTTTTTGCTCCGTACTGTTCAGTTTGTTGGATTATATTTTTCGATTGATTCATCCTAGCCTCCATTTTTTAGTTTATTTCGAGAACAAACCTCTCAATGCAAAGCTTACATTTTGAGGTCGTTCTGCTAATCGTCGCATGAAATAACCAAACCAATCATCACCAAATGGAATATACACTCTCATTTTATAGCCTTCTTTTACTAAAGCTATCTGTAGATTCGTTCGAAAACCATAAAGCATTTGAAATTCAAATTGGTCCTTCGGGATACTTTCTCTTTCAGCAAATTTCTTTACTCTTTCAATTATGCGGTGGTCATGTGTTGCGATAGCGGTATAGCTTCCACTTTTTAAATGGGACTGAATTATTTTATAATAGTTTTCATCAATTTTTTTCTTATTTTGAATAGCTACTTTACTCGATTCTTTGTAGGCTCCTTTTACTAGCCTAAGAGGAATGCCTTGTAGTTTTGTCACATCATCTTCGGAACGAAATAAATAAGCTTGAATGACGGTACCTACATTATCGTATTCCTTTCGTAGCTCAGTTAATATATCTAGAGTTTGCTGACAATGTGTGTAGTCTTCCATATCAATTCTTACAAAATTATTATAGTTCCTTGCTCGCTCAACAATTCGACGCATGTTCTCTAGGCAGAATTCCTTACTTATATCTAGACCCAATTGAGTGAGCTTTAAAGATAGATTACAATCTACTTTTCCTTTAGCGATTTTATCTAATGTTTCAATACAATAGTTCGTTGCTTCTTCTGCTTCTTTTTTCGTCGTAACAAATTCCCCTAAATGATCTAATGTACAAGATAACCCTCTATCATTTAACTCATTAACCTTTTCAATTGCACTTTCTATTGTTGTACCGGCTACTACCTGTGATGCACCAAGCTTAAGACCCCACTTTTTAGCCGCTGCGTTCATTGGTCTATTTTGTGAGAGATAAATAAAAAAGGCTTTTAATGGCTTATTTAGTACCATTTGCTTCACCCCCGATAGAAAGTGAATCTAATACATTTCTGATATTGTTTTAGCTTGCATATAAAGAGGTAGGTAATCAGGTCCCCCAGCCTTCGAATCTGTACCTGACAATTTAAATCCTCCAAATGGGTGGTACCCAACAATGGCACCTGTACAGTTTCTATTAAAATATAAATTCCCTACATGAAAATCTCGCTTAGCCTGTTCTATATGAGCTCGATTATTTGATATGACCGCTCCTGTTAGTCCATATTCAGTATTATTCGCTATCTCAATCGCTTCCTCAAAGTTCTGAGCTTTACTAAAAGCTACAACTGGTCCAAATATTTCTTCCTGCATAATACTTGCATTCGGTGCGACATCAGCAAAAACTGTCGGTTCAATAAAGAAACCTTTAGAAGAATTCCCATTTCCTCCTGCTATTAATCGACCTTCTTTTTTACCTATTTCAATGTAGCTCATGATTTTATCAAACGCCTTTTGGTCAATGACTGGACCCATGTAATGTTCTTGAATGACTGGGTCTCCAAGAGTTAATTTATTCGTTAACTTCTCTACCCTTTGAAGCACTTCGTCATATACCTCTTGATGGACAACAGCACGAGATCCAGCTGAACATTTTTGTCCTGAGAAACCAAAGGCAGAAATAACAATTGCTTCAGCGGCTAATTCAAGATCAGCTTCCTTATCAACAACGACAGTATCTTTACCTCCCATTTCTACAATGACACGCTTTAAATGTTGCTGACCATGTTGGACAACACCAGCTTTTTCGTAAATGCTTACACCTACATCCCTTGAGCCAGTGAAGGTGATTACACTCGTTTTGGGATGTTCGACAATATAATCACCAACCTCAGCCCCGCTACCTGGAATGAAATTTACAACACCATTTGGTAAGCCCGCTTCTTCTAGCACCTCTACAAACTTTGCCGCTACTACAGGTGTCGTACTAGCCGGTTTAAGTAATACTGTATTTCCTGTTACGATAGGTGCCACAGTCGTTCCAGCCATTATCGCAAAAGCAAAATTCCATGGTGAAATAGTTACCGTCACACCAATAGGAGTGTAGAAGTAGCGATTATGTTCTCCTTCTCGGCTTAACACCGCTTTGCCATCCTTTAACTCAATCATCTGTCGGGCGTAGTACTCCAGAAAATCTATCGCTTCTGCTGTATCTGCATCTGCTTCCTTCCATGGCTTTCCCGCTTCTTTTACAAGCCAGGCTGAAAACTCATGCTTTCTACGACGAACAATTGCAGCTGCTCGTATTAAGATATTTGCCCGTTCCTCTGGGTTTACATTTCTCCATTTACGAAATACTCCATGAGCTACTGATATTGCTTTTTCTGCTATATCCTTATTTGCTTTCGAAACTACACCAATGATTTCTTCTTTATTTGAAGGATTTGTAGAAATTATCTTCTCGTTTGTTGTCACTCTTTCTCCATTTATAATCAGGGGATACTCTTTACCTAACTCAGATTCTACTTTCGAAATAGCAGCTTTAAATTCCTCGACATTCCGTTGATTAGTAAAGTCTGTAAAGGGTTCATGCCTATAAGGTGTAACCATAAAAAGCCCTCCTTAATAAAATAGTAAGTGCCTATAATACATACCTATGATCAAATAGTGTAAAATCAACTTAAAAGCATCTGAAAAATTACAAAATATGAATTACGAATTTTAGAGTCGTCTAAAATTCCTTCCATTCTTTAAAAATAGAAACCTAATTAATTCATAATTCATAATTCATAATTCATAATTCATAATTCAACCAGAGAGGGGTTGTTGTTATGGCTGTTGTTTTGTTTGATGGTGAGTGTCATTTATGCAATCGTAGTGTACAGTTCATAATAAAAAGGGATCCAAAGGGATATTTTCAATTTACAACTCTACAGAGTGGCGTTGGGAAAGAGTTGGTAAAAAAACATAATCTACCTTCAACTCTAGATAGTATCGTAGTCATTGATAATGATAGGTATTACGTGAAATCAGATGGGGCACTACACATTTGTCGTCATTTAAAGGGTGGTTGGAAGTCATTTTATCTAGTAAAGCTTCTTCCACATTTCATAAGGGATTTCTTTTATAGGATTATAGCTATGAATCGGTATAAGTGGTTTGGCAAAGAGGAAAAATGTCTTTTGCCATCCAAAGAACTTAAGAAGCGTTTTTTAGAGTAATAATTTAGAAGTTACAAGCCATATACCCTAAAACTATAATATTGTAACCTTTTTAGTCATGATGAATAGTGTCTTACTATTGTATGTTCTGCTCTGAGCTTTTATAATGTGAGAAATAGCTTTAACTAAGGAAAGGATTTTGATATGGCGAATACACATACATTTTCAAAAGGCGAAGAAATTGCTAATGCCATTACACATGGAATAGGAGCACTATTAAGTATTGCTGCCTTAGTAATTCTTATCGTGTTTTCTTCTCTCTATGGTAACCCGTGGCACGTTGTTAGCTTTACGTTATTTGGAGTAACAATGGTGCTATTGTATACATCATCTACATTTGTTCATGCTTTTCCAGAGGGTAAAGCAAAGGATGTTTTTGAAATTCTCGATCATTCGTCGATTTATTTCTTTATTGCCGGTACGTACACACCCTTTTTGTTTATTGCTGTAAAAGGTTGGCTTGGCTGGACGTTGTTTGGAATCGTGTGGGGAGTAGCAATTGCCGGTACGGTTTTCAAATGCTTTTTCGTAAAAAAATATTTAATTATATCAACATTAGGCTATGTATTTTTAGGATGGCAAATAGTGTTCGCTTGGAACCATATTGTCGCAAATGTCCCATACAATGGCATTGTCTTATTAGTAGTAGGAGGCGTGTGCTATACAGTTGGTGCTATCTTTTACATGTGGCGAGGGTTTAGATACCATCATGCCATCTGGCACTTATTCGTCCTAGGCGGAACAATCACCCACTTCTTCGCTGTCCTACTATACCTACTTTAGGGCAATTATGAATTATGATTTACTAGTTATAAATGTATAAACCAAAAAAGGGTGAGCACATGTACTCACCTCTTTTGATACTTAAATTCATAATTCATAACCCATAATTCATAACTACTAAAAGCTATCCATCATTTTTCACCGTTTCTACAATCTCTTGAATTGTTTTGTCTGCATCATTATATGGTACTTGGCACGTTCCTGCAGCTTGGTGACCGCCTCCATCATATTCTCTCATTAAATGTCCAACATGAGTGTTTGAGGATTTGTTGACAATGCTGTACCCGCATGCAATTGCACAGTTTTGTTTGCGGAAGCCGTCTACAATCCATAGTGAAATATTCTGCTCTGGGTATAGAGCATACACTAGGAAACGATTCCCTGGATAAATAGGGTCTACACCACGTAAATCAGTGATGATAACATTTCCATCCGTTTTTGTATATTCCTTAAGCATTCCTTGGAATTGCTCGTTTAATTCATAGTATCTTTTTACACGTTCTTGTACATCCGGATCTTGAAGAACTTCTTCACTTGTTGCATCGGAACATAAATCAACTAATTTCTCCATTAATTGATAGTTACTAATTCGATAATCGCGGAAACGTCCTAGACCAGTCCTTGCATCCATTATAAAAGAGAGTAAGTCCCAACCTTCTGGATTAAGAATATCCTCTTTACTAAATTTTGCAGCATCTGCCTTATCAACGCCCTCCATAATATCATCTAGCTTGGCACCAAACTTCTGACGACCACCGAAATAGTCATAAACGACTCTCGCTGCACTATCTGCAATACGAACCTCACCTTTATAAGTAAAGCCTTCGTCTTCAGAACGCTTTAACTCACTAGCATGATGGTCAAACCACATACCACAACCTTCAATATAAGGAACGTTTGTTAAAATATCATTTTCCGTAATCTCTACTTTTCCATCCTGCATATCTTTCGGATGAACAAATGTCATTTCATCGATCATATCTAACTGTTTTAAAAGCATTGCTGTAACAAGTCCATCAAAGTCAGAACGAGTGACTAATCTCATATTCTATTTCCTCCAATTCATCTATGTTTCAATCTATTCTACAAGTATATATACCATTTACTACTTTACGATAGAATTGAAGAAAATCCTAGTAATAATCACTATTTCTTAGCTATAAACCATCCTTTTACCTTATTATTCATATGACTGAATCAATTGAACATTGTATTCTTCCGTTGAGGATAAAGAACCATTGTATCCTGGGTCTCTGTAATACCAAGACATTTGACCAAAGTATTGCTGTAAGTCTTCCGATTGGAACGGATATCCATGCCTTGCGTAGATTTCATTTCTAGCTATTCTAAGCTCTCCCTTCGATAAACTGGATACTTCACTTCGAATTAGTTTTCGATAGTGACTATCTGGGAAGATAAACCCATCATTAACATACACATACGTAGGCCTTTCAACAACCCTAACTTCTTCTACTACCTGAACTTCCTTTACTACCTGCTTTGACTCTTGTTCTTCTTTTAGCTCTAAATAAATATAGTTGCGATCAATAGAGATGGAATCAGTCTCAAATATCTTACCGTTACTTACCTTTTGAGCATACACCTTTATAGATCCATCAAAAGGGACCGGACCAAATTCAGATGACTCACCTATTGTTAGGCCTGTGTTCTGCCCATTGACTAATAACTTAGCGGTTAAGTCATTTGAATCAATATGAACATACTCCCCTTGAACATTTAATGTAGCATTTTCCTGAGGATTATCTAGTAAAATCATTTCAACATCATCTTTTAAATCAACATATTCTGTAGAACGGAATGCACTTATTTGATATACACCTGGTAAATAGGGACCGAGTTCATTCTGACTATCACTCGAAACTAACACTTCTCGCTCATTGACGAAAACCCTACTATCTGGTCCACGTAGCTCTAATAAAACATAATAAGGCTTAGGTTCAAATACATATCGATTAAAAATGAATAAATTCTTACCTTCTTCTTTTATCTTGAAATACTGAAACGTCCCTCCTCCACTTGCAAGTTGCTCTTCAAGGTCTACTGACATTGCTTCTGCCAATGAAGGAGAGCTATCAAGTAACTGTAAAAAGGGCTGTAAATCCTCACTTGATACCGCTGTCCGTGAATCCATTGGTGAAATAAGCTTGGTTAGTGTACTTGCATCCCTTGAATACAACCCATCAATAAACTGAGAAACCGCTTTTTCCTTTGTAAAATGATTAGCTCCTAAGAAGTACCCACCAACAAGTATCACTACAATTACCAACCCAATTATTAATCCTACTGAAGAAGATTGCTTACCTACATTTTTTGAACTTCTATTCTGAACCGGCTCTGGTGGTGAATTTATTTCTCTCCGTAGTTCCTTACTTAATACTTTCTCACCACAACTAGGACAAAATGAAGCTCCTTCCTTTAATGAGTGCCCACAATTTTTGCAATACAAAACCTTCTCCCCCTTTTTTAGGCATACAGAAAGAGCAATGAACGGAGCCATTGTACTTTTTGAATAAGCTTGCTCTCGGTGAATACCTCAGAGCAAGCGTGCTACATACGAAGCCTTATAAACTGCTTTTTTTCTCAATTATCCCCCTCACTAAAATAAAAATAACTCTCTCTGAATCTCACTAATTAACCCATTCAACATACTCTCACCAAACATCACTCCTAGAATAATCATAATGATGTAAGCAAGTACTACCCCATAAAACGAGTCTAATCCACCTTTACTTTCCTTAGGATACGAGTAAATCGTTGATGTGATCGTTAAAAGGAAACAGCATAACGCAATAAATAATAAGAGAAATGCAAAAGCGTAGATTGATAGTGTCACTAAGATAACTGCTACTAACACAAGAAATACCGGGACAGTTACAAACGTACCAAACCGAGCAACAACATCACGAAAAGTTACTTCAAGTTTCATAAATTTAGTAACGACAAACATAATCCCACTTAAAGCGGCTAAAAAGAGGATAAACATAAACATTGGCTTTACGACTACATCAAAAATTGGTACATCCACGTAGCCTCTACCTACATTATTCGCAACTGAATATGTAAACAGAGGGAGAAGTAATGAAAATAATACAAGTGATATAATTCCATTAGACAACTGAGCTCCATTTGTTGTCCTACCAAAGCTCATTGGATTTTTCAACGCTCGGAGTGCAAAACTAAAGTATTGTTTACTCATCTCTTTTCCTTGCTTTACATACTCATTTTCTTTTACGCTTGTATTCACTGTATTTGATGTTCCTACCTGAGCAATTTGGTTACCACAGTGAATACAAAATTTCGCCCCTTCTTCTACCGCTCCACCACAGTGTGGACAATGCATCTTATCCTCTCCAATCTTTTTTGAATCTACTCCAATTAATGCAGTAAACCCAATCTATGAAGTAAGTAGTACTTCCGTTGACTATGAAATTTTCACTTTTGAATACACACTATAAGTACGACATTAGTCTCATTACTATGCTTACTAATCCAGATTTTTGTAAA
The DNA here is from genome assembly GCF_002335805.1 of Bacillus sp. FJAT-45350. Taxonomy (NCBI): domain Bacteria; kingdom Bacillati; phylum Bacillota; class Bacilli; order Caryophanales; family Bacillaceae; genus Bacillus; species Bacillus sp. FJAT-45350. The sequence goes on from NZ_NISU01000001.1 coordinate 2,627,574, forward strand.
TAAAATTCAATATAAGAATTATTTACAAAACAAAAAAAGACTCCTATCCCATTAGTAAGGAAGTAGTCTTTTAAATTTACTATTTGTACACATATATTTTATTGCTTAGGCATTATTAGCTGCTTCATTTAACTCTTCTGCTGATTTAGCCACTTTCGATGTCGCTTGTCCAATTTCAATGATTGTATCTACAAGAGCAATAATTTGTTGATCCAATTCTTCTACACCAACTAAATTTTGCTTCATAGAACTAACAATATCATGAAACGTGCTCCCAGTTGATTTTGTCGTTACTTCACCCTCAGTGACATCAAGCTGAACAGTTTCAATTGTACTCACTACTTGATTAGTATACTCATTTGTTGCTTGGATAAGAGCTTGAATCTCAGTAATCGAACTTTTCGTTTGTTCTGCTAGATTACGAACCTCGTTGCAACAACAGAGAACCCTCGACCATGCTCTCCTGCTCTTGCTGCTTCTATTGCAGAATTTAGAGCTAGAAGATTCGTTTGCTCAGCTATATTTTGAACAATATTGATAACAGCATTAATTTTTTTAGAAGACTCATCTAACTTCGTCACATATTCTTGCATTACTTGGGTACGCTGGGCTATCGACTCTATTTTTTCTGTTAACTCATTCATTTTCACTTGACCGACTTTGGCAAATTCTTGAGCTTGATTAGAGCCATCTTTATTTTTAGTTACATTTGATTTAACATTTTCACTATTGTGTACAAGGTTATCAACAGCTGCATTTGTTTGTTCTGCTAAAGAAACTAGATTTTCACTTATTACAAGTATTTTTCCTTTTAGCTCTGACTTTACTTCCTCATAGTCATTTTCACGATTTTTCATATTTTCATTTTCATAAGCTTCTAGAACTAATTGTTGCTCTAAATTCAGGATTTTAGTAATCGCCTTAATTATCCTTCTTTGTTCTTCCTTACAATCAACGTTTTCATAAATGATATCAATAAACGTTGACTGTAAATTTTGGAAAGCCCCTAAATACCACTTTGGTTCTAAACCAATACGAAAGTGGATTTTCGCTACTATTAATCGCTTTTCAAAAAATTGCTCATCAATTACACCATTAAATAACTCTTCTAAATGAACTGATAACGTTTGTCTTAAACGATTTGTATTACTATTATCCTCTATAATCTTTTTTAACTGTGGAACTTCTAATATAGTATTATAAAACGTATTAATTAACTCATCTAAATTCTCTTTAATCAGTGGTTCTACAGCATGAATAAGCTGTAAATCTTCTTTATCAAATGAAATCATTTCCATTTGCTTTTTAATTTCGGAATTTTTTATATCCATTTTTACATTTACAGTTTTAGCTTTATCTAACCAAACTTGCATTTCACCCTTCTTCGGGAAAAATTTCATACTATTTCACAACTCCTTTAACACTATAGATACAGTGTGTGTTTTGATTATATATCACTGTCAGGATAATGGCACTAATTTTCTGACAAAATCGTTTTTTGTCGAATCTCTCTTTTTATCGACAAAGGGCTGTTTAGAGGGTATACGGCACTCTTTAAACAGCCCTTTCTTTACATCCATGTTTTAGCAATAACTTGTAACTCTTTAAACCTTTTCTCAAATTCATTAGCCGGTATTGGACGACTAAAGAAGTATCCTTGAAGCTCATTACATTGATTTTCCTTCAAAAATACTAATTGTTCTTTTTCTTCTACACCTTCCGCAATTACTTCTAAATTTAAATTAAATCAATTAGTGACTGTAACACATGTATTCCAATCTCATTATTAATCAATGGTTTCATTTCCTCATCAAAATAGTTCCCTCCCATTGATAAATAACGCTCTAAAAACCATATATATCGCATACCATCTCCACCTAAGATAGCTGTACCATATAAATCTGTCTGTCCGTCACCTGTTAGATCCTTAGTAAGAAACTCAGAAATACGATCGTGTTCCTCCCAATTTTTTGGCGGGTGAAGGTCATATCCATAAAGAGCATAATATTCATCATTATATTTTTCAAACAAATCTTTTCTATAAAAAAGTAAATGTGCGTCTCCGTCGTAAACCATTCCATACTTATGCCCATCGTATTCCATATACATTTCACGATAAATTGGAAGAATATCTTCTAGGTCTGATAAATTTTCTATATAGTTATCAAGTGGTAGAAGAAAATCCTTTTCGACATATTGAGGCACTGTCCCGGGAAATAATACAAATATGTCAAATACCTGATTACTAGAATAGAGGAAATCTTCTACTCTATCAGTTATTCTATCTGAAAGAAATGTTCTAACTGAACTCCAATCTTCTCAGCAATTGCTTGTTCTTCTTGCTGAAAGAAAGAAATTGCTCCTTGAGAATCTGAAATAATTCTTATTACTGGTAACTCTTCATCTCTTTCTAGTACACTATCAATTTCTAATCTTTCATTATTGCATCCAGCTAATAGTGCTACACACAACAATACGCCTACAAACCATTTTGAATGATCCATTTAACCCCACCATTCCCCAAACATATAAAATTACAAAACGTTATTAGCATAGTGAAAATATTATATTTCTTCAAAATTATAGAAATTTATACATATTTTCATTCTACTTCTTTACCTATCCGTTTACAATATTATTTCTTCTCAACTCATAGTTAGCCTTCATTCTGACTATCCTACATACTACATAGCTTAATCCCTATACGGAAAGGAAGTACAAAATGAATCCTGCTACAAACCCAATTAAATTTGACTTACACACACACCATGACCGTTGTGGACATGCAAGGGGAGAAATAGAGGACTATATAAAGGCAGCAATAGATGAAGGACTACAAGTTATTGGAATTGCTGATCATTCCCCTTATTTTCATAAAAAAGAAGACCATCCTAGTCCAGGAATAACAATGGCAAAGAGTGATTTCCCTAACTATGTAAAAGAAGTGCTTGCACTAAAAGAAAAATATAAAGAACAAATTCAAGTATTACTTGGAATTGAATGTGATTTCTTTGAAGGAAATATGGGTGCTTATCAAAATCAATTAAATAACTACCCATTCGACTACATAATTGGCTCAGTTCATTTCGTCGACGATATTAGCATTTTCAAAAAAGGAAGGTGGGAAGGTCTTTCTAATTCAGAGAAAAAGAGAACGAAGGATACTTATTATAAAATAATTGAACAGTCTGCTCGATGCGGGATGTTTCAAGTGTTAGGGCATATTGATGCTATGAAAGGCTTCTATCCAGAATTCTCTGCGATTGAAACAGAGGTCATTGACCAAACTCTGAAAGTTATTGGAGAAAAAGGTATTGCAATAGAAATCAATACATCAGGAAAAACAAAGGATTCAGGTGGCTGGTATCCATCAGATGAAATATTAGAAAGAGCATTACATCATCATGTTTACGTCACATTCGGTTCTGATGCCCATGATCCCTACCGAGTGGGTGACGAGTTTGAGCTTGTAAGAGATAGGTTAAAACAGATTGGCTTCACTGAATGGGTCTATTATGTTAATAAACAACAAGTATCAGTTTCCCTATAATCAGTGTAAAAAAATACGTCATAAAAAATTAACTATCTTTTGTCTCTAAAGCCTCCCTTACGAAATATACATAAAGTAGGGAGGTTACAGTTATGAGCTTACTTAAGAAAATACTCCAATTTCCAACCGAGTTAATAGATATCGCAACACACTCTTATGAGCAATATAAATATGAATCTAATGCGACATTTCATTGGAACCAACTTGAAGTCGATAAAAAGGAATTACAAAAAATAAAACAAGAAGTAGAAGTAGAAGCATCCCCTAAAGAAATTCCTACACTTTCAGAAACAGATAAAACTTTAGTCAAAGAGATAATGAAGACAACAAATAAAAAGAATCTAAACAATATAACTCGTACAAATGCTTACCTCACATTCTTTCAGAACAATATGGAAGTACACTGGGCATTGTTAGCCCATTTAGTGTCTAGAAATGGCGGTTGGAACATGACTGATTTAAAGGGGAGCATTTTACAAGAGGTTTTCACTGAAAAAAGGAGAACAGATTATTTTCTATTCTTAGAAAGAGCTAACTTTCTTATATTCCACGATGCTTATCCACAACTACTACTATATGAAGAAAGTAAAAAAAGGAGGAAAAATCTTTTTTACCTTCTTCCTTACTTTGGTGTTTCTTCATTTATGAAGCCAATTTGGGAACATTTTTTATATAACCAAGATTCTAAACTACTTACAATCGCCTTAATTATCAACGAACAACACTATATAGAAAAACCAGTTATTAGAAACCTCTACTTTGAATCAAATGTCATAAACACATGGCCTTTTCAAGCTCAGGAACTTTTACAATTTAATCTAGTTTTGTTTCCTTATATTTATAAAACATCAAAAATACGTCTTGCTGGTATATCAGTGACTAACTTCACATCTATTTCTACCCGTATTAATGTAGGAAAACGGCTCTACGGAATTTTATTTGGGATTAAACCTATCTTCCAGGATTGCCTTGCTTTTATTAATAATCATCCTCATAGCGGCTCTCGGTCAGATTATTGGCCTCATATATTTACTCCAAACAAAGGTAGCGAAACAAATAAAATTTATAGCCCACATTTAACTGAAGCCTGGAAAGATGAAGAAGCACAAGGCATCTCAACGAAAGATTGGTTTAAAAATACTGGTACATTTCATTATTTTTCATCCGTTAAAACTCCTAGAAATTTTGATGTAACATTGAAATACGAAAAATTGATAAAACAAATGCGAGCTGCCTCTGCTGCTTATCAATTTACTGATTCATTGAAGGGATAATTGAGAAAACATAAACAAGCAGCACCCTTTATTATAGGATGCTGCTTGTTTTTATTATCATTATTTTGCTAGAATCTTAGATTTTGCCTCGATACGACGGCGGTGTAAAATAGGTTCAGTGTATCCACTTGGCTGTTCGCAACCTTTGAATACAAGCTCACAAGCTGCTTGGAATGCAACTGAATTATCATAGTCAACTGCCATTGGACGATATTCAGGGTCATCCTCATTTTGCTTATCGACTACTTTTGCCATACGTTTCATTGTTTCTACTACTTGCTCTTCTGTGCAAATTCCATGACGTAACCAGTTTGCCATATGCTGACTAGAAATACGTAATGTTGCACGGTCCTCCATTAATCCTACATTATTAATGTCTGGTACCTTCGAACAACCTACTCCTTGTTCTACCCAACGCACAACATAGCCAAGGATTCCTTGTGCGTTATTATCTAATTCCTGTTGAACTTCATCAGAGCTCCATTCAGGTGTTTGCGTTACTGGAATCTCAAGAATTTCATTACGTAAATCTTTAATTCCTTTTGCTAGTTCTTCTTGAACATCTGTTACGTTTACTTGATGATAGTGAAGAGCATGTAACGCTGCCGCTGTTGGTGATGGAACCCAAGCTGTATTTGCACCAGCTTGTAATTGACCACCTTTTTGCTTCAGCATTTCTGCCATTAAGTCTGGCATTGCCCACATACCTTTTCCAATTTGGGCACGACCAGGTAATCCGCAATCTAGCCCTACATTTACATTTGATTTCTCATAGGATTGTAACCATGTAGACGTTTTCATATCACCTTTACGAATCATAGGGCCCGCTTCCATTGATGTATGCATTTCATCACCAGTACGATCAAGGAATCCAGTATTAATGAAGACAACTCTTTCCTTTACTTCATTAATACAATTTTTTAGGTTCAATGAAGTTCTACGTTCTTCATCCATTACCCCTATTTTTAATGTGTGGCGCTCTAACCCTAGCAAATCTTCCACACGATTGAATAAAGTATTAGCAAAACCTACTTCTTCTGAACCGTGCATTTTTGGTTTAACAATGTAAACAGAACCTTTAGTTGAATTTTGATGCTTTCCGTTTCTTATTAGCTCATGTTTTGATAGTAAGCTAGTAATTACACCATCTAAAATACCCTCAGGTACTTCTTCACCATTTTGGTCTAATACTGCATTATTCGTCATTAAATGTCCTACGTTACGAACGAACATAAGAGAACGTCCCGATAGTGTCAGTTCTCCACCTGATGGAGTAGAGTACGTGCGATCAGGGTTAAGAGCACGTGTTACTGTTTTACTTCCTTTTGCGAACGTAGCAGTTAAATCGCCTTTCATTAATCCTAGCCAATTACGATACACTTCTACCTTATCTTCAGCATCTACAGCTGCAACGGAATCTTCACAGTCCATAATTGTCGTAAGTGCTGCTTCCATCAACACATCTTTCACACCTGCAGTATCTGTTTTTCCAATTGGGTGCTCACGATCAATTTGGATTTCAAAATGTAAGCCATTATTTTTCAATAAAATTGCTTCTGGTTCTTCAAGTTGTCCTTGGTAGCCAACAAACTTTGTATCATCTGCAAGCTTTGCCTCACCACTTTGTAGCGATACTATTAGCTGACCATTTGAAATTGTGTATTTTACTGCATCTTTATGGGAACCTGTATTTAATGGAGCCGCTTGGTCAAGAAAGTCCTTTGCATAGGAAATTACCTTTTCCCCACGAACAGGGTTATATGACGCTTGTTTTTCAGCTCCATCTTCCTCACTAATAGCATCTGTTCCATATAATGCATCATATAAACTACCCCACCTTGCATTAGCAGCATTAATTGCATAACGTGCATTATTGACTGGTACTACTAATTGCGGACCTGCTTGAGATGCAATCTCTTCATCTACCCCTTCAGTTGCAATTTCAAAATCTTCTACTTCTGTTTCAAGATATCCAATCGCCTCTAAAAAAGATTTATATTTATCGAATTCAAATTTATCCTTGTTTTCTTTATGCCATGTATCAATCGCTTTTTGTAAATTTTCACGCTTTGCTAATAATGCACTGTTTTCAGGGGCTAAATCATGAATGATTTTCTCAAAGCCCAACCAAAATTCTTCCTTAGATAGACCACTTTCAGGAAGAGCTTCTGAATTAATAAATTCAAAGAGTTCTGTTGCAACTTGAAGATTTCCTACTTTCGTATAATTTTCCATAGTATGAATCCTCCTTCAAAATAATTAAGTATAATTCCGAATAGTTAAACTTTTCCTCGTGAACTATTATACTACAGTTAAATTAAAAATTCTTCTGTTATATTATAAAAATTAAGAATTATTTTATAAAGTTACGTAACGTATCTACAAAAAATACCAGCCCTGCTTTATGTACAAGGAATGGTATAATACTAATTTATAACTTGTATTTATTGATTCTTTCTTGAAGTACTGTGGAAAAATGTTGAAGTTTTTTTGCTAATTCTAACAATTCCTCAGTTGAACGAGTTTGTTCATTAGATGTAGCTGAAACTTCCTCAGCACTTGCTGCTGTCTCCTCGCTAATAGATGACATATCTTCTATTGCCGTTAGCATCCCATTTTTCTTTTCAGAAATTTTTTTCTGTAATGTATTGAACAATATTGGTTGTTCTATTCATAGTATTTTATAAATATAAATAACCCGGCCACAGATGGAATTTCCTGTGAACAGGGTTATTTAATTTCTAACAAACTTATTGTTTTAATGTTCACTCTCTATTAAGTTACAAGTGGGATTCTTTAAAAACAGTTTTTAAAATCCTAGTAACCTAGGAATCCATAAGACTGCATCTTCCCAATACGTTATTACAAATAAAACAAAAATTCCCATTAGTAAAAATGGTAGTATTGCTTTAACTAATCGCTCAAATCTAACTTCAGCAATTGAGGAAACAATAAATAGACCTGTACCTACTGGTGGAGTCAGTAAACCAATAGTTAAATTTATACAAATAATAACACCAAAATGTATAGGGTCAATTTGAAAAGCAATAACTAAAGGCATTAATACAGGAATTAAGATGATAAGTGCTGCAATACCATCTAAAACTGCCCCAAGAACTAGTAACATAATATTTACTAATAAAAGAAAAACAATTGGATTTTCTGAAAGGGAAAGCATTCCATTTGCTATTAGTTGAGGAATTTGCTCAAATGCAATCATCCATCCAAAAATATTAGCCATAGCAATTAAAAAGGTAACTGTAGCGGTACTAATAACTGTATTAATTAATATGGAAGGAGCTTTTTTAACTTTTAATTCTCGGTACCAAAATGCTCCTACTAAATAAGCAACCAAACATGCTACAGCAGCAGATTCAGTTGCTGTAAAAATCCCACTTAGTATACCAAATATAATAATAAAAGGTACAAGAAGTGCTGGTAGTACATTTAGTGTAGCTTTGAGCATTTCTTTTCCAGTTGAACGCTCACTTTTTGGAAAGTTATATTTATAACCTAAATAAGCTATTAGTGAGATAAATCCAATTCCATACATAATACCAGGAACTATCCCTGCCATAAATAGCCCACCAATTGATGTACCAGATAATGTCCCATAAATAATGAATATCATACTTGGAGGAATGATAGGGGCTACGATTGAAGATGAGAGTGTTAACGCAGCGGAAAACTCTCTTTTATACCCTTCGCGTTCCATTTCAGGTACCATAATTTTACTCATCATTGCAGCCTGTGCATTAGCAGAACCTAAAATTGAGGCCAAAAACATATTAGAAACAATTGTTACATATGCTAAACCTCCACGAACATGACCAATCATTACCTTTGAAAATTTAACAAGACGAGTGGTAATCCCACCACCATTCATCAATTCTCCCGCTAACATAAATAAAGGGATCGCTAGGAGACCAAAGTTTTCCAAACCTGAAAATAATCTCATTGGCATTGATTCAAGCAGTGCTGGATTACCGACAAATAGGAAATAAAGAACTGTTGTCATCCCAAGTACTAGAGAAATAGGTATACCCATTAATAGAAATACAAAAAATAAAATAATAACCAATGCTGTCATTCCTGCTCCCCCTTTCTAATTATGTCTAAGAGATTTGAAATGATATGAATCGAAGCAAAAGTTAGTCCAAGAGGTACAGCACTAAAGGGGATCCACATCGGTATTTGAGTTGCTGTTGACTTTTGAAAACTGACTCCTGGAGAAAAAATCCAAGTATAGCTATAATAAAGCACCAAAAATAGAAAAGTAAGCATCAAAACATGTCCGAAAACAAGGATTATTCTTTTTATTTTTTCTGGTACATACTCTATAAGAATAGTAACAGAAGCTTGGGACTTATATTTAAGTCCCAAGCTACCTCCAATAAAAGTAATCCAAATTAATAGAAATATAGATACTTCCCCTGCCCAGGATAAGGGGGAATTGAGGAAGTACCTAAAGACAACAGCCATACTTACAATAGCAGCCATAGAAAACATCAGTACAATAGCTAGGGTCTTTTCTATTTTTGATATCCCATTACTCAACGTTTTCATATAGATGTCCCCCCTTTAGATTTTTCTAATTTCTAAATGTGTCAATAAATTCTTGAATAAGTGGATCTGTTGGTCCATACTTTTCATCAAATTCTTTAATTTGCTCTTCAAAGACTTCAGAACCTAACTCATAAATTGTCATACCTTCTCCACGTAGAATCTCCTTAAATTCTTCTTCTTGAGCTGCCCTTGTAGTTACAGCATAGTCGGCAGCAGCTTTCATAGCATCACGAATAATTTGTTGGTCTTCAGCAGACATTCCTTCAAATGTTGCTTTGTTTACCATTGCAACAGACGGCCAAACCATATGATTGGTAACAGCACCATATTGAACAACTTCAAAATAGTTATTTGTGATAGTCGCATCTAAGTCCATATCCATACCGTCAATAACACCTGTTTGGACAGCCGCATATACTTCAGGAAGAGGAAGTCCTTCCGTTCCAGCCCCAGCTGAACGATAGAAATCCTGCATTGGAGGACTTGGAGTTACACGAAGTTGAAGACCATTCATATCAGAAGGTGTTAATACTTCTTTATCTTTAAAGAGCATTACTCTTTGACCTGCGAACAAATAATCTAACCCAACCAAACCTTGGTCGTCTAGAGTACCTAAAATTTTCTTAGCAACATCTGACTCCCTAGCTTCATGAGCTGATACTAAATCTTCAAATGCATAAGGTGTAAACCATGCTGCAAAAGAGGGTGAGCGAGAACTCATATATGCAGCTGTAATTAAACCAAAATCTACAGTTCCAGATTGAATTTGCTGTACCATATCCCCCTCTGTCCCTAATTGGCTAGCTGGATAAATTTCTAAATCCATACGACCATTTGAGCGCTCATTTAATTCTTCACCAAACCTCTCTGCAGCTAAATGCCACATATGAGAAGTAGGTGTAATATGAGCTAACTTAAAAGAGTACTCTTCTCCCTCTGATACCTCTGTTACATTTGTTGTATCTGAGTCTGAAGATGGTTCTGGTGATGAACTCTGTTCAGCACCACCACCACAGGCCGCTGCAAAAAGTACCATCGCAGAAGCAGCTACAATTGAAGCCATTCGTTTAAACTTTTTCATTTCTAAACCCCCTGTTTTTATTTGTACTAAAATTCAGAAAATTAATAATAGCTTAATAGACTGGCCAACCTAATAATGTAAATGCTTTTTTATATTTACCGAGAGAAACTAACTCCCTTATCCTAGTTGAAGAAATCATTTCACCATTTGAACAACATACCGGTTCTATCACTTTCACTTTAAAGTAACTTGATAACAGATTTACATTGCCTTCTCGGTTTTGACCAAAATGAAAATCTTTACCAACTAGAATTTCTACTGGATTTAGAAGGGCTATCTCCCTTATAAATTCTGAAGCACTTCGTGTTAGGTATTCATCATTAAAAGGAGCAATAACTGTATGGTCTACTTCAAGAAGACTTAATCTACGTAATTTTTCTTTAATTGGAGACAAGATTTGCTTTCCCTGAAAATACGCACGTGGAGGAGGATCAAATGTATAGACAGTGCTTGAAACGTTATACAACTTACTTCGCTGTACTGCTTCACGTATGACTATTTGGTGTCCACGATGGACACCATCAAATGCACCAATAGCTAATACTGTACCTGTTAATTTAGGAGTTTCATAATGTGTTTTCATAACTGATCCTCCACTATTAAGAAAGAGATGCTCGATTATCTTCTTCTGATTTTGTTACTCCAGCAGTTGCCCAATTGTCTTTTGGAATTTCTATAAGTAGAACTTTTATCTTTTCAGGATTCGCCCCTAAACTACGATTAATCGCACCTGTAACTTCTTGAATGAGTTCTTGCTTTTGCTCACGACTTCTTCCTTCAAGAATGTGAATTTTTGCAATCGGCATAGTCTCTCCTCTTTTCTACTTCTCAACTTTTAAACTTAACGTACCCAGCTGGTCATAATGTACCTCAATGTTATCACCTTCAAATACACTAACAGCTTCTGTAATTCCCCCTACTAGAATGACCATACCAGGTTGAAGTGTAAGGTTACTTCTACTTAGCATTTTTGTCAGTTCAACTACAGACCTAACAGGATGATTTAAGACAGCTGATCCAACACCTGATTGTACTTTTTCTCCATTTCGATACATATCAACCACCACTTTATCCCAAGATGTATGATACGGAGAGAAGGCTTGGTCTCCTAATATAAACTTCGTAGATGATGCGTTATCTGCCACTACATCTACTAATGTAAATGAAAAGTTTTTATAGCGACTGTCAATCACTTCTAACGCTGGAACTACACACTCAGTAGCTAACCAGACATCACGTGGTGTGACGTTTTCCCCACCTAACTCTTTTTTTAATACAAAAGCAAATTCCGGTTCTACTCTCGGATGAATCAATCCGTCTAAATGTAAAACTGGCTCAGAAAGTTCCATAGAAGCGGTAAGCCTTCCATAAATCGCCTCTTCTACACCTACGGAAACTTGTTTTGCTTTACTTGTTAATCCCATTTTCCAACCAATTAAACGATCACCACGTTTAATCGCTTCTTCTATTGATAGCCTTTGTATATCATAAGCATCCTCTACAGTTAGATTAGGATTAGTAATTGTAATTTTATCTAGTTCCTCACCTTGTTGATAGTGATAGTCAAGCTGTTTTGCTAATTCTTGTAAACTCATAATATCATCCTCCTAGACTTTCATTCCTTGTTTTTGAGCTATCTCACTTGCTACGTCGATAATCATATCTTCCTGGCCACCTACTACTTTTCGTTTCCCTAGCTCTACAAGAATATCTCTTGGATCCAGTTGGAAGCGCTCAGCAGCTCGGTAAGCATGGAGTAAGAAACTAGAGTATACGCCAGCATATCCTAATACGAGGCTTCCCTTTGTGATTTCTTGAGGTTTTGGTAGAAGTGGTGCTGCTATGTCTTCAGCTGCATCCATTATTTTGTAGGTATCCACACCAGTCTGAATTCCCATTCTATCCAGTACAGCTACCAACACTTCTGTTTGAGTATTCCCCGCACCAGCCCCTAAACAACGAAGACTACCATCTATACGAGTTGCTCCTTCTTCAATCGCTACTAATGTATTTGCCATTGCTAGAGACAAGTTATTATGACCATGAAAGCCTATATCGCACTTGAGGTTTTCCCGAAGTGCACGAATTCTCTCTCTCACCTGATGCGGCAAGAGTGTTCCTGCAGAATCGACAACATAGACTGTATCAGCCCCATAACCTTCCATTAGCTTTGCCTGGTGCACTAACGTTTCGATAGGAGCCATATGTGCCATCATCAAAAATCCAACAGTCTCCATACCTAGCTCCTTAGCAACAGAAAGATGCTGTCTAGATACATCAGCCTCTGTTACGTGAGTTGCTATTCTTGCCATTTTAGCTCCTAAATTAGACGCTTCTTTTAAATTTTCCACTGTCCCTATTCCAGGTAGTAATAGAACAGCTATTTTACTATGTTTACAAACTGAAACTGCTGCATCAATTAATTCCATTTCATTTACAGCAGATTGGCCATATTGTAAAGAAGAACCCCCTAATCCATCTCCATGTGCAACTTCAATATAAGGTACATTAGCTTTATCCAAAGCCTTTGCCATTTCAACTACTTGTTCCGTAGTATATTGATGAGCAATGGCATGACTTCCGTCTCTTAGTGCTACCTCGGTAATAAATATGTCACGTTCGGCCATAGTTTTTACCCCTTCCTTTCTGTCCTTACGTCGTTTTTATCGATTTTGTTTTTGTAATTTTATGCGTTGCTAATTCTTCAGCTACCTTAACTGCTGATGCTGTCATAATATCTAAGTTTCCTGAATAGTTTGGCAGGTAATCCCCCACTCCTTCAACCTCTAGGAAAACTGTTACTTTATCACCATCAAAGATAGGCTCTGTGCGTAATCGGTAGCCCGGAACATATTCAGACACTGCCTTTACCATATGTTCAATGGATTTTATAATTCCTTCCTTATTAAGTGTTCCTTTCTGTACATGACAATAGACTGTATCCCGCATTAAAATAGGAGGCTCAGCTGGGTTTAAAATAATAATGGCTTTTCCTTTTTGGGCGCCACCTAATTCTTCAATACCGCGAGCTGTTGTTACTGTAAATTCATCAATATTGGCTCTAGTACCAGGACCGGCACTTTTACTTGCAATCGTTGCCACAATCTCGGCATATTCTACCGAGCTGACTTTATTAACAGCATGAACAATAGGAATTGTTGCTTGCCCACCACATGTAATCATATTTACAACTTGTTCATCCTTGTGAGCACCTAAATTTACAGGAGGCACAACAAATGGCCCAATAGCAGCTGGTGTTAAATCAATAATTGTTTTTCCCGTCCCTTTTAATGACTCAACATGATGATAATGTGCTTTAGCAGATGTTGCATCAAATAATATATCAGCCAATTCTTGACGCTCTAAGAAGCCCTCTATTCCATTAACAATGACGTGATGACCATAAGCCTTTGCTCTTCGTATCCCGTCTGACTGAGGATCGATACCAATCATCACTGACATTTCTAAAAGCTTTGAGCGCTGTAATTTAAGCATTAAATCGGTTCCTATGTTCCCGGAGCCAATTATACCTACTTTCAATTTCTTCATATAAAGTACTCCCTTCTTATTTTACTCATGGGACAAAACGGACACTTACTTCTCCTAATACATCAATTTTTGCCTTAAAATACTGTCCAGGCTCCGCGTCGACAGCAGCTGATAATGCTCCAGAAAGTATCACTTCTCCTGGGTTTAGTGAGATGTCAAACTCTGATAGCTTATTTGCAAGCCAAGCGACACAATTAGCAGGGTGACCTAGTGCTGCTGCACCTGTACCTGTATTTATGAGTTCGTTATCTTTATAAAACTCCATATGTACTGCAGCCAAGTCAACTTGGTCCACACTTACAGGAGTATTTCCAAGAACGTACAATCCTGAAGAAGCATTATCAGCAATCGTATCTGACAACTTAATTTTCCAATCTGTTATGCGACTATCAACAATTTCTAGAGCTGGAAGTACAAAATCAGTAGCCTGTAAGACATCTTCAACAGTAACATTTGGCCCTTTTAACTCATCTTTTAGAACAAATGCTACTTCCGCCTCTACTTTCGGCTGCATTACTCGTTGAAACGGAATATCTCCACCATTTTGAATGACCATACTATCAAGCAAATGACCATAATCAGGCTCCCCTACCCCTAATAGTTGTTGCATTGCTAATGAGGTAAGTCCAATCTTTTTTCCAACAATTCGTTGACCATCGTTTACCTTTTGTTTTATAGTCTCCAATTGAACTTGATACGCATCTCTTGGTGTTAAGTTAGGCTCTAGCTCTGTTAACGGCTGGATTCCTTCCCTTGACTCTTCAGCTTTTAATAAATACTGTGAAAGCTCTATAGTTCTCGTCATTAGCATGTAAGCCACCTTTCCTTTTAACCTTTTACAATTTAATCGTTACATTTGATAATTCACTGTAAAATTCAAAGCTATGGTGACCACCCTCACGCCCTAAACCACTTTGTTTCATTCCTCCAAAAGGAGTGCGTAAATCACGTAAATACCACGTATTCACCCATATAATACCTGCTTCAATTTGATGCGCAACACGATGTGCTCTTCGTAAATCATTTGTCCATATTGAAGTCCCTAGTCCATAATGAGTATCGTTCGCTTGTTCAATGACCTCTTCCTCTGTATCAAAAGGAAGCACGGTTACAACAGGACCAAAAATCTCTTCTCGTACGCACCTTGAGTCCTTATCTAAACCTGTAATTATAGTAGGTGAAATAAAGTAACCTTTATCTATTCCTTCAGGACGACCTCCACCAGTTAAAATTGCACCACCATCTTCTTTAGCAAGTTCAATATAATAATTTACACGCTCATAATGCTCCTTGCTAATAACAGCACCTACTTTGGTACCCTCTTGAAAAGGATCTCCTACTTGAAGTTCTTTTGTACGACTGACGAACTTTTCAACAAATGTTTCATAAACTGCGCTTTCAACGTAAATACGAGAGCCACAAAGGCACACTTCCCCTTGATTCATAAAACTTGATTTTAACGTTGTATCAATAACTTCATCTAGGTCCGAGTCAGCGAATATAATATTGGGATTTTTCCCGCCTAATTCATAAGACAATTTCTTTAACGTTGGTGCGGCAGCTTTCATAATCGCTGTACCTGTTTTTGTTTCCCCAGTGAACGTAATTGCATCAACATCAGGGTGTTCTGTTAATGCAGCACCAGCAGCATCAGCGCCAAATCCATGTACTAGATTTATTACTCCATCAGGAACGCCAGCCTCTTTACAAATCTCAGCTAAAACAGTTGCTGTCATTGGTGTCCACTCTGCAGGCTTCATTACTGCAGTATTACCAGCAGCAAGACAAGGAGCTAACTTCCACGACAGTAAAAGTAATGGTAAATTCCACGGATTAATCATTCCTACAACACCAACAGGACGACGTAAAGAATAATGAATAGCTTTATCGTCTTGTTGGTATGCCTCTGTACCCATAGATGTAAGGTAATCAGCAAAAAAGTAGAAGTTATAAGCTGAACGAGTAATATCCATCTCAAGTGCTAGCTCATATGGCTTTCCAGTATCATAGGATTCAAGTGTCGCTAATTCTTCCTTTCTCTCTAAAATCCCATCCCCAATTCGACGTAATAAATTTGAGCGTTCCATCGATGTAAGGTGCTTCCATGGTCCCTTTAAAGCTTTCTTTGCTGCTGCAACAGCTAAATCAATTTCTTCCTTTCCTCCCTCAGCAACCGTCCCTATCACTTCTTCTGTAGCCGGATTGATATTTTCAAAGGTTTTTAAACTTGTAGAATCTATATAATCTCCATTAATAAAATGGCGGCAATCGATTGGTTCTATTTTCTTTAGGTTTGATTCCTTCAATTTCATAATTAGCCCTCCTAATAGGTTTATTTAAGATGTCCTTAATCAACAGAGTGGAAGCGATAACCTAGTAATTGGTGACATACAGTTTGCATGCCACCATTTATTGGCCAGTATGTTATTAATAAAAGAACGAATTTACTCTTCCTCTACCTCAACAACCATCTCAATTTCAATTGCGGTATTGTTAGGTAACTGAGCCATCCCTACAGCGGATCTGGCATGCTTACCTTTCTCACCAAACACTTCTACCAAAAGGTCAGAAGCCCCATTCATAACCTTTGGTTGCGCCGTAAAATCTTCTGTACTATTGACAAATCCAAGAATTTTAACGACTCTCTTTACTTTTCTTAGATCCCCAAGTTCGCTTTTAAGTACATTTAATAGATTTATCATCGACTGTCTTGACGCTCGATAGCCTGTTTCAATATCTAGTTCGCGACCAAGCTTTCCATGAAATTCATCTACCCCTTGACCCGATGTAAAGATTAAGTTCCCTACTCTCACATGACTAACATAATTTCCAACAACTTTTCTTACAGGGGCCAATTCAATTCCCAAGCTTAGTAGTTTCTCCTCTGGAGTCATTAACTTTTGATCCAATTTCCATTCTCCTCTCCTTGATATTTAAGAACCGAAGTGCATTTTCTCCAAGCATTAATCTCTTATGTTGTTCTGTTATATCTTGCATCTCATCGATCACTTTACCAGGTGGAATCTCACGTAATAAAAATGGATAATCAGACCCCATCACGATTTTATCTATTCCGAATCTATCAATTAAGTATTTAGTATTGAGTGGATCATAATTTAAAGAATCGAAGTAAAAATTATTTACATAATGACTTGGAGGCTTTGTGGTTAAACGTAAGTGAGGCCATACTTCCCACCCCTTATCAAGTCTCGGTAGAATATATGGAAAGGAGCCTCCAGCATGAGCAAAGCACACCTTTAGGTTTGGAAACTTTTCCATTACTCCGCTCCAGACTAGACTCGCTGCCGCTAAAGCAGTCTCACTTGGCATCCCAATTGTATACATGAAGTTATGTCTAGGTGTCCGGTCTTTTGCCATTGTCTCCCATGGGTGAATAAATAGTGGTACACCCCAATATTCTGCCATCTTAAAAAATTCTACTAACTCCGGTGAATCTAAGTTGTTACCATTTACATTCGTTCCAATTTCAATACCTGCTAGATTTAGCTCGTGCATACAACGGTCCATCTCTTTAATAGCAGCTTCACTATCTTGTAGCGGTACCGTCCCTAAGCCTACAAAACGATCCGGATGTTCTTTGACAGTCTCAGCAATAAAGTCATTTTGAATTTTAGACATAACCACAGCTTCTTCAATAGGAGCCCAGTACGAAAATGTTACAGGAATTGGGGATAAGACTTGAATATCTACTCCCTCACGATCCATGTCTTTAATTCTTTTATGTGAACACCAAACTTGGTCTGTTACTTCACGAAACACCTTTCCACCAACCATAATATTTGCACCACATGTACACGTTTGATTGAGAACAGGCCATTTTTCTTGCCCATACTTTTCAGTAAAATTAGGCAAATCAGGAGGAATTATATGAGTGTGAAAATCTACTCGCATTTCCAAACCCCCACTTCTTCTGGCATTACATGAGCACAATGTGGACATGTTCTTAATTTTTCACTTCCGTTAAATTCTTCAATCGCTTGTTTTACTTGTGTTTCAATATTAGTTAACTGCACCGTTACGCGATGCATTTCATTGTTGCATTCATCACAAAACCAAACAAAATCTTCCAGCTCACCTTTATCTCTTTTTCGCTCTAAGACAATTCCATACGTATCGGCTACACGATGGGGTGAATGTGGAACATTGGCTGGAAGCATAAACATCTCCCCTTCTTTAACAGTTACCACTTCTCTCTCACCATCTTCATTAATGCACTCTACATAGCAATCTCCCTTAACTTGGTAGAAAAATTCATCTGAAGGATCGATGTGAAAATCACGACGACGGTTTGGCCCTCCAAGTAACATTGCAATAAATTCTGAATCCTCCCAGAGCACTTTGTTATTTACAGGTGGCTTTAATAAATCCTTATTTTCCTCAATAACCTTCAGTATATTTAGTGAGCGTGACTGTAAAGACATTCACAAATTCCCCCTTAAAAAGTATAAACCTATAAAATGTAAGCGTTGTCATTATTATATCGAATTAATATAGCCTAACTCTTTTGAAATGGACTGCGCTGTTTTCCGTACACTTTGAATAATTGATTGCCTTTCTCTTCCTTCCATATATGAAATGGGACCAACCAGATTTAATGCAGCTACTGTTTGCCCAGTGTACGAGCGTATTGGAGCCGCAATCCCATATAAACCTAACTCATTCTCGTTATTACTAACTGAATATCCTTTTTTTCTTATTTCTTCTAGTTCTGTTCTTAGTTTATTTACACATGTAATTGTGTTTGGAGCACGGTGTAGTAAGCCCTTTGAAATTGTTGGTTGAATATATGATGGGTTAAAGGATAATAAAACTTTCCCCGTACTAGTACAATAAGCCGGCTTTCGAGCACCAACAAATGTTGGAACATGAACTGATTGTTTTGACGATACCTTTAAAACAAATCTCACCTCGCCAGCGTCAAACATTCCAATATGAACTGTTCCATTAAATCGTCGAACAAGTTCTTCCACTATTGGAATAGCTTCACTGTAAATATCTTGCTGATACATGACGTGATTACTCCATTCTAGTAACTTCCAGCCTAATCTATACTTTTTTCTACTATCTTGAATAAGAATGCCCTCTTGGCACAAGGTACTGACAAGGTGATGAACAGTACTTACATTCATTCCTAATTTTTCAGCAATCTCCCGGTTTCCTAATACTGGTGAATCTGCAGTAAAACAATCCAGAATTTTTGCAACTTTAGTGACAGAGGAAATCATATTTTATTGCCCCCTTATTCAACCTCTTCAATTTCATCCTTTTACTTCCATTCTCCAACCTTCCCCAAAAACCCTTTTACCACTATAAAAATGATATAAAATATTTATTGTTTTGTTAATGGTTTTGATACTTCAGTTGCTCCATTTAAAGCATCATCAACCATTGAAAACGTTGCTTTTCGTTTGTACTGATTATAGAATATCGCTCTTTTACGAACTGGGTCACCTGTGTAGTATCGTTCGTATTGTAAAGTACGCTGGCCAAATGCCTCTCCACATAAATCCCATGCTAGTTTAAATAAGCGGACACGTTCTTCCGCAGATACTCCGGCACGGCCTACAAAGTATTTATCTAAGTCTCCACGGATTTCAGGATTATCAAAATCAGCACCTGTTGGGGACATTAACAATCCTCCTGCTCCTATAACTTGTATTACCTCTATTGCTCGTGGATATAATGTTGGTAACAAACCACGAATTGTTTCAAGCGCCGCTGCAGCCGGCCTTACTTCACCGCTTGGCATAACTTCATATTCATTCTCTGCTGCACTAAGGAGTGAACGGATTGTTTCAACTGACTGGACTAACTCTCCTAAATCGGTTTGTACATTTAAATACCCATCTACTCCAATAGAATCAGCTAAACGACAGGCTACTTCAACTGCAAAAGCTAATTTAACATAACCACGAACTCCGGATTGGTGAGCTGGCTGTTGAGCAATTCCTGTTTTCGGATAAAGAAGATTTGCTGCTTCAACATTGTTATATAGGAATACTCTTTCCCACGGGACAAGTACATCATCAAAGGATAAAATTGCATCCATTTCTTCAAACCTTGATGCTAACGGATGGTCGAACAATGAACGTTTTCCATCTTGCATCGGCTCACGACATAGGAGACGTAGTCCTGGTGTATCAATTGGGATAGCAAATGCTAATGCATACCTTTCATCGCCTGGCTGGAACCCTGGGAATGAATAAATGATGACCTCATCTGTAATCGGCGCAAGAGTAGCCAACATTTTCGCACCCCTAACAACAATACCTTCTGATGTCTCCTTCACTGTACCTAAGTGAGTAAATAAATCTTCTTGTTCATATGAAGCTTTACTTCGATCATTTTGTGGATTAATAATTGCATGAGTTAAAAATAAATCATTGTCTCGAATATACTTGTAGTAGTTTTGAATATTTTTTGACCAATTTGGATTGTACTTATCTAAAAACCAAGAATTACTTGCCATAGAAGTAACAACTACATTTAAAAAGTCAGGTGTTCTCCCCATTAATCCAAATGTAGCTCTTGCATATTCTTCGAAAAGTTCTCTACGTGCTTTTAATTCCTCTGTAGATTTTGGATTTAAGAAAGCATTGTTCACTCGTTCATTCGTTTCTTCACAAATGTGGGTTAATTTATCCTGATACTCTAGATCATGTTGCATATCATAGAGTTTAGCAATTTCCTGTATCGGCTGCCGAAAAACATCTTCATTATAAACATCAGTTATTTTTCTACCACCTAACCATACTTCTGGTTTCCGAGATTTTAACGCGTTTATATACTCTTGACCTGTCCTAATTCCCATTTTCATTCCCCCTAATCTTTTCTTCTTTTTCAACTAGAACCTTTCGGTTACACGGAGTTTCCTCCTAAACATCTGAAGTAGAAATTCAATGTTTATTACTATCTACACTATACTTATTTTCTTAATGTTTAGTATTTAGTAAATTTCATATTATGAAATAAACTAATATTTTTTTGATTTTTTTAAATTTTCACTATTTTTTATAACCTCTACTAAATTATGTAAATTAAAAAAATAATAACATATTTATATTGAAGAAAATCTTGCAACCAGCCTATTTGATTGCAAGATTTTCATTTAGCTTGAACTAAATATTAGTAGTCTCCAATATAAAAGAGTATGCACCGACTTATTATAAGGTTTTACACTATTACTTCTTTCTTACTATCCTCTGTTGATGCCCTTCTATTATGAACCGGGCTTATATTCACAGCACTTACTTTAAACTCTGGCATTTTACATACAGGGTCTAGTGCTGGATTTGTTACCCGATTAATCGATTGTAAATCCCCCCAATGGAAGGGAGAAAATAATGTATCTTCCCTAATAGAATCTGTTATTTTGCACTTCATAACAGCTTTCCCACGTTCTGATTCAATTTTAACGAGCTTCTTATCTTCTAGCTCTAAACGTTTTGCTGTAGCAGGATGTATCTCAACAAATGCTTCTCGTGAACGGTTATTGAGATCTGCACTTTTCCTTGTTTGAACACCAGATAAATAATGTTCCATTACCCTTCCTGTTGTTAAATAATAAGGATATTTTTCGCTTGTCTTTTCTTTTGGAAATTGATATTCCACTACACTAAAGTTTGCTTTCTTATTTTCAGTATAAAATCCTTCAGAAAATAAACGTTTTGTTCCCTCATGCTCTTCCGCTGGACAAGGCCAAAATACCCCATCCTCTTTTACACGCTCATACGATATCCCATAATAATCTGCTACTCCACCTTGACTTGCTATTCGTAGCTCATTAAAAATATCTTCAGCCTTTTCATACTGAAACCACTTTCCTCTTCCTAATGATGTCGCTAGTTCACAAAGAATTTTCCAATCGTCCTTCGCCTCACCTGGTGGCTTCCGTTTCGCTGAGCGATAAACCACTCTTCCTTCTAAATTAGTCATCGTACCCTCATCCTCTAGATAGGATGTTGTCGGAAGGATTAAATCTGCCATTCTTGCTGTTTCAGAAACAAACATGTCTACTACTACTAGAAAATCTAGTTTTTTCATTGCTTTCTCTACAAATAATGCATTTGGACTTGATACAACAGGGTTTGAACCCATCAGAAATAATGCTTTAATCTCTTCTTTATCCACTTTTTCTAGTAGTTCATATGCAGATACTCCTTTTCGAGGAATTTCTGCTTCATCTATATCCCACACGTTTGCTATATGCTTGCGATGGTCGTCATTTTCAATTGAGCGATAGCCTGGTAATTGGTCTGCCTTTTGACCGTGCTCACGCCCCCCTTGACCATTCCCTTGCCCTGTTATTGCTCCATAACCACAAGCGTATTTTCCGATTTTCCCTGTAGCTAATACTAAGTGTAAAAATTGCTTTACTGTCTGGAAACCACTTGCATGTTGTTCAACGCCTCTAGCGGTAAAAATCATTCCTGTTTCAGCTTTACCATATTGTCTCGCTGCTTCTTGAATATCAGCTAGGGGTACATCACATAATTCAGAGATTTCTTCTACATTAATATCTCTGATTTTTTCTTTTAAACTATTGAATCCATTTGTACGATTTTTTATAAAAGCTTCATCTATATATCCTTCTTCTACAATTACCTTCAACATCCCAATCGCTAAGTTTGCATCCATCCCAGGACGAATCTTCAAATGCAAATCAGCCATCTTAGTAGTCGCTGTTTCCCTAGGGTCAATTGCAATTATGAAAGCTCCATTCTTTTTTGCCTTTCTGAAATAAGGCATAATGGTCGGCTGACATTCAGCAATATTCGTTCCAGCTAAAATGATACATTCGGCATCCTTAATTTCTGTTAGCTCATTAGTAAGTCCTCTATCAATACCAAATGCAGCATTTGCTGCAGATGCTGCCGCGCTCATACAAAACCGACCATTATAATCGATATACTTCGTTTGCAATCCTACCCTAGCAAACTTTCCTAATAGATAGGCTTCCTCGTTAGTTAAGGAGCCTCCCCCATAAACACCAATTGAATCGTTGCCAAATTCATCTTGTAAACTTGTAAACTGCTCAACAATCATCTCATAAGCCAAATCCCAAGAAATTCGAACAAATTCACCATCTATATTTAAAAGAGGGTGGGTCACTCTTTCATTATTTATCGCATGCTGATGGGCTTGAGTTCCTTTAATACATAGTCTTCCTTCTGACGTTGGATCTAGCTTGTTAGGTTTCACTTTAAAACGATTTCTTTTTATGATTCGTTCTTCAATGAGCTCCATTGAACATTGCATACTACAATATGGACAACGAGTCTTTAGTATTGTTTCTGCACTCTGCTTCATTTGCTTTTCACGGAAATACCGTAGCATATCACTCATATATACACCCTCTTAAAGAAAAACGCATAGCGTCTTTTTCTTAAATATACAAATACACATTCTCTCCCTCTATTACTGCCTCATAAACCTTAACACATCCAGTATCTGGTTTTTGAACAAGACCATCTTTCAAATTTATTTTTCTATCATGTAATGGACAGAAAACATGCTCTCCACTGACGATACCTTGTGATAATGGTCCCTGCTTATGAGGACACTTATTATTGACTGCACGAATTGTTCCATCATTTAATCGAAATAATGCAATACTACGCTTCCCAATAATAACCTCTTTCCCAACCTTATCAGGAATTTCCGATAACTTTGCCACACTCACTTTATTCAACTGCTTTGTTGTACCCATTGTTTCTGCCTCCCCGCATTTTTTAGAAATCAAAGTTAGATGATGACCAGTTCATTACTATTATTGAGGTACTACAACATTATTTTTAAATAAATCATTTTGTAACTCTGTATCTTCTACAATCTCTTTCCACGGGTCTTTTAGTACAGATAAAGCTATTTCCATACGGTCACTTAATTCTTCACGTTGTTTGTGATCTTCTACAATAGCTTTTTGAATTGAGTCAAGACCAACACGTTCAACCCAATGAGATGTACGTTCTAAATAACGTGCAGTTTCTCTATATAATTGTAAAAATGCAGCAGTCATTTCAATTACTTCTTCTGTCGTTTCTACCCGACAAAGGAGGTCTCCTCCACGTAAATCTGTACCACCATTTCCTCCAACATAAAGCTCCCAAGTCCCTTCAAGTCCAACAATCCCAACATCTTTAATTCCCGACTCAGCACAGTTACGAGGACACGCGGATACTGCCATTTTTACTTTATGTGGTGTACTTAACCTTTCAAATTTCTTCTCTAGTTCAATTCCAAGCCCGATAGAATCCTGTGTTCCAAATCGACAGAAGCTCTCACCGACACATGTTTTCACTGTTCGAAGTGTTTTTCCATATGCATAGCCTGATGGCATATCAAGGTCCTTCCAAACGTTTGGAACATCCTCCTTTTTCACTCCTAATAGGTCAAGACGCTGTCCCCCAGTGAACTTCACTAATGGAACATCATACTTTTCAGCTACCTCTGCAATACGCTTTAAATCTTGAGGATTTGTCACACCACCATAGATTCTAGGAACGACTGAATAAGTCCCATCCTTTTGAATATTTGCATGAAGTCTTTCATTAACAAACCTAGATTCTCTTTCATCTTCATATTCAGTTGGGATGACCATACCTAAATAATAATTTAATGCTGGACGACATTTTGAGCAGCCCTCTTCATTCTTCCACTCAAGTACATTCATTACCTCACGAGTATGAGTTAAGCCTTTGTCACGGATAGCTACTACTACTTCTTCATGAGATAAATCTGTGCAGCCACATACTGTTTCTTTTTCCTGACCAGCGTAGTCATCACCAAGAGTATCAGCTAAAATATCCGCCACTACTGGTTTACATCCACCGCACGAACGTCCTGCATTTGTACAGCTACTTATTTCTGAAACCGTACAAAGACCATCATTCTTTATCGCATTGACGATTTCTCCTTTAGAAATACCATTACACCCACATACCTGGTCAGAGTCTACCATTGCTGCAGCACCTACGTCAGAACTACCTTCACCACCATGTAATAGACTAATAGGAGCTATGCTCGAAATATCTTCTCCTTTATTTATCATCGAAAGTAGGGTCGTGCCTTCTTTTGTATCTCCAAATAAAACAGCACCAACGACTTTATTATCACGAATCATTATTTTTTTATAAATTCCTTCATACTCATCAAAGATTCGTACACCCCTAGATATACCATCATCAACAAATTCTCCAGCAGAAAATACATCTACACCAGAAACCTTTAGCTTTGTTGATAGGATTGAGCCTTTGTAACCCTCACTTGGATTCGTTTCACAAATATGCTGTGCCAACACTTTTCCTTGCTCATATAGTGGTGCTACTAAACCATAGACCAGCTCTCTATGTTCTGCACATTCACCGACTGCATAAATATTGTCTTCACTTGTTTGCATGAAATCATTGACGACAATACCACGATTCACACCAATTCCACTTTCAACGGCTATCGAAACATTCGGCTTAATCCCTACAGCCATTACAACTAAGTCAGCTTTTGTACTAGTCCCATCTTTAAATCGAATTCCTTTGACTCGTTTTCGTCCTACTATTTCCGATGTGAATTTTTTCATTAAAAATTTCATACCTTGCTTCTCTAATTCATTTCTTAATAATACTGCCGCATCCCTATCAAGCTGTCGTTCCATCAAATAGTCATGGATATGCACCACTTCTACATCCATTCCTAAATTTAATAAACCACGTGCTGCCTCTAAGCCTAGTAAGCCACCACCAATCACTACTGCCTTTTTGTATTTATTCGAAGATTCAATCATTTCTTCGCAGTCTTCTATACTTCTGAAAGCAATAACTCCGTCTAAGTCAGCACCTGGTACTGGAAGTATGAAAGGGTTTGAACCTGTCGCAATGATTAACTTATCGTAATCTACTACTCTATCTTTATTAGTGACCACCTTCTGAACTTTTTTATCAATCGTACGTACCTCTTCATCTGTATATAGTGTTATGTTATTTTCTTCGTACCAGTTAAGGTCATTAATTGTAATGTCATCAATCGTTGTATCACCTTGCAAGACTGTCGAAAGAAGAATTCGGTTATAGTTAGGGTGAGGCTCTTTACCAAATATCGTAATTTCGTATTTCTCTTTGTCTACTTTTAAAATTTCTTCAATACATCGGACACCTGCCATACCATTCCCAATTAATACTAATTTTTTCTTATTCATTAATAACAACCTCCTACAGCGAATTGGTTACAGTTTAATTAATCTGAGTATTTCACATTGTCACTATATATTCAGTAATAATGTCAGGTTACTTACCAGATAAATTCTTTTAAGCAATCGTGCTTTTTCTTTCCTTCTCTTCTATATCAACCGAAGATAACTCATACTCATCAGCAAAAGAGCCTTTTGGTTCCTCAAGCCAGAAATAACAACATAGAAAACTTAAGAACGCGCCACCCGCTAAAATAAAGAAAAACTGTTGTGGTGTAACAAGCGTATATAGAACTAAGTAAACAGTCGCTCCTACATTTCCATATGCACCAGACATACCAGCAATCTGACCCGTCAGTCTCTTTTTAACAAATGGAATAACAGCAAATGTCGCCCCTTCTGCACCTTGTATAAACATTGATGTGACAACCGTCATCACAACTGCTAGAACTAAAGGCCAGCTAGAATCAATCATTCCCATACCTACAAGACCTAAACTAATTCCAAACATATAGACAAGCATTGTATTTCGACGACTATTCATCCGATCCGATAAATATCCACCGAGAGGTCTCGCGATTAAATTAATAAATGCAAATGACGAAGCAATCAACCCAGCCTGAGCTGGAGACAATGAAAACATAATTTGAAAAAACATAGGTAACATCGAGATAATTGCTAACTCAGCGCCAAAATTGGCAAAGTAGGTACTGTTTAACGCTGCTACATTTTTAAACTTATAACGATCATCTTCAGGCACACCTTTTTTCAAAATTGGAACATTCACTTTTAAGATGTTGTATACCTGATAAATACAAAACATTAAACATAGTGAGTAAGAAACATAGAGAATTGTATCTGATACCATCCCAGTATCATGTAATCTCCATGCAACTAATGCTAATGCGACATAAAGTGGCACCGTCCATAAAATCAATAACGCCATATCTTTCCACGTACTAACTTCTAATGCTGCAATATTCTTTGGCTTCTCATACACTTTACCTTCAGGAGTATCTCTTGCTAAGATGTAAAAAATCACACCGTATATTAAACATGCAAGCCCAGTAAATGCGATTGCATATCTCCAACCGTTATCTCCACCAAACATCGTTAAAGCAAACCATGGTAAGAGAATTGCACCTGCAGCAGAACCAAAATTACCCCAACCACCATAGATACCTTCTGCCATACCCACACTTTTTGGTGGGAACCATTCAGACACCATTCGAATTCCGACCACGAAACTTGCTCCAATACTACTAAGGAGTAAACGAGAAATTAGTAGTTGCATAAAACTATTACCGAAAGCAAATGCGAATGTCGGTATAGCCATGGCAATTAATAAACCACTGTACACTCTTCTAGGACCATACCGGTCAAGAAGCTTTCCAACAATGATACGAGCTGGAATCGTTAACGCAACATTGACAATCGCAAGGGCTGCAAGATGATCCCCTGTTAACCAACCAGTTGTTTCTATCATTGTTGATGCTAACGGAGCCATATTAAACCAAGTAAAGAAAGAGATAAAGAATGCTATCCAAGCAAGGTGAAGCATTTTTGTCTGTTCACTTTTGAATGTGAATATGTCCTTAACAGTCATATAAATCCCCCTAAAGATTTAGTTTTCTGATAATCATATATTGATTTTTCCATAATTTATCTTGTTTGTATCATTTTCCGTTAGAACATCTTACAAGTTTTTTACTATTTCTACATTGTAAAATAATCTATCTATACAAAATCCGACACCAATTTCATACGCTATCGTTTTACCGTTTTATAACCTATAAAATAATACGGTATCCCAATTCACTAGAAAATAAAGAAGCTCGTTTGAACGTAGTATCTACGTCAAACGAGCCCCATTGCCTTATACTATTTTACTTTAAACTGTTTACTTAACTCTAAAAGCTGTGTACTAGCTTCATTTAATTTGTCAGCAGATTGAGCCACACTTTCTAAAGCCGCCCCTTGCTGGTAAGATGCTGCATTCACTTCTTCAACAGAAGCTGATGCTTCTTGAGCAACCTCAGAAATATTCTTAATACTTTCTAAGACATGCTCCTTGTTATCAGCCATTCTTTCAATTTCATCTCGAACTGATGAAATTGAATCGATAATTTGATTGACCGATTGTTCGATATCTTTAAACGACTTATCTGTCTCATTAACAGCCTCGTTCTGAAGCACTGAAATTTCCTTCGTTCTCGAAATTTCACCCATCGCTCTTTCCGATTGGTCAATAATACTGTTAATAGTTTCTCTTACTTTGACAGTTGCTTGAGAAGATTGATCAGCTAATTTACGTACTTCATCCGCTACAACTGCAAAACCTTTACCATTTTCACCTGCTCTTGCAGCTTCAATACTTGCATTCAATGCTAGTAGGTTTGTTTGCGCTGATATATCATTAATTGTATCAATAATATTTTCAATCTCTGAAATTCTTGCTGATAAATCAGATATTACTCCCTCTACATTTAGAAATACGTCATTTGTTTCTTTTGTCTTTTCCTTCAAGACTTCTACCCGTTTCCCACCATGTAAGCTTACTTCTCTCGTTTTAGAAGTTAGTTTCTCCATATTTACTGTTTCTTGCTTTACTTCCTCTATTTGATTAGATAAATCAATCGTCTGCTTTTTCGTCTCTTCGACATCATCCACCTGACGTGATGAACCAGAAGCTATTTCTGCTACAGAGGCTGAAATCTCTTCACTCGAAGCAATACTTTCTTCAGATAGAGCATTTAATGTTTCAGCTGAATGACTTACTTCATTTGCTGAGTTCTGAACAGCTTCCAGAAGCTCCTTCATTTGCTGTGCCATATGATTAAAATCCCTCGTTAACTCACCGACTTCATCTTGGCTCTTCGATGTTGCTTGAACTGTTAAATCACCGGCTGCTATTTTACTTACTTGTTCTCTTAATTGTTTTATCGGTTTTGTAATTCCAATAGAAAATAAATAAGAGATTACAAGGGAGATTACTATAGCAATACCTGACACAATAAGAATCACATTACGAAGCTCATTTGCATCAGTTAAAAGGTTTTTGTATACGTAGACAACTCCTATTTTCCAGCCTGTTTCAGAAACCGTCTCATAGTACATCATTCTCTCTAAGCCTTCATAATCATAATAAATAGACCCTATTTCTGGTCCGGCTAGCATTTGTTTAATTGTCTCATTTTCCGATAAATCTTCCCCAACTAAAGTTGGGTGAACTAAAGCTGTACCTTCTGTATCATATAAAAATACAAAACCATCATAATTCACATCAATCGAACTCATCATATTAGCTAATCCATCTAATGTAATATCAAGTCCAATTGCACCAAGAACATTTCCTGTCGAAGGGTCCAAAACAGCTTTCGCCGCTGTAACAACAATTGAGCCTTCTTCACTTAAATAGGGGTTTGTCCAAATAACATTATTGACATCCTGTTTAGCCTCTACATACCACGGTCGACCAGTTGGGTCAAAATCAGGTGGTAAATCAAAATGTGGTGTTAATCGCATATGTTTTGCTTCACTAGCTACATACGCGTAATCAATACCATCATTTAAACTAATTAGTGAATCAAATTGACTATCAACATTTCCCCATAATATATCTTGTTCTTCTTCATCTGCTGTTAAATAATCAATAAAGGATTGATTTTGACTAAAGAGATAAAGTTGATTTGAGTAGCCTTCTAGTATTAAATCCCCATAACGTGTGAGTTCTCTGACAATGTTCTCCCCTTCATTTATTGCATTCGTTTCAATCACATTTTTTGTTTGAGAATATGTAACAAACAGCACAATTGATAAGGTTGAAACGAGTATCGCAACAATTAAGAGAATAAGCTTATTCTGTATCTTCTTAAACATAATTACTTAAAATCCCCTTCACCTTTTTTTAGAAATAATAACAAAAATTATTCATGAATAGTATATCAGAATCACCTTAAACATCCTATATATTTTCCACTATTTTGCTAGTGTTATAATCTTCTGATAAATAATATTCCAATATTTACATTTAAATTAACGATTACAAAAAGAGTAAATTGTTCAACTTAATGATATGGAAAATGAGGTGATATAAAGCTATGGTATATGTATTATTACTTGTTGGATTTGTCTTATTAATTAAAGGGGCTGATTACTTTGTAAATGGTTCCTCGAAAATAGCCAAACTATTACGCATTTCTCCAATCATCGTAGGACTTACGATTGTAGCATTTGGGACCGGAGCCCCAGAAGCAACAGTAAGTATCATCGCGGCATTAGAAGGGAATACCGATGTCACATTAGGGAATGTTGTCGGGAGTAACATTCTAAATATCTCCCTTGTTGTCGGAATAACTGCATTTATTTTCCCTTTAAAAGTAGAAAGTGCCACAATCCGAAAAGAAATTCCCTTTACCTTTTTGGCAGGGATTACACTAATTGTCTTGATGAGTGATCAATTCTTAGAGTTCTCACCAGTTAATATGATTACACGGAGCGATGGAATTATCTTTTTGCTATTCTTCGCTATCTTTATGTATTACGTTATTGAGGCTGCCAGGAATAGTCGAGAAGAAAACTTTGCGGAGCAAATAAACCCTAACGATACAGGAACATGGGGGAAAAATATTCTTCTAACCGTAGGTGGGTTAGCTGCTATCGTGTTGGGTGGTTATTTCGTTGTAGAAACTAGTACAGAAATCGCTTTTCGATTTGGAATGAGTGAAACATTAGTCGGGTTAACAATTGTAGCGATTGGGTCCTCACTTCCTGAATTGATAACTTCTATTACTGCAGCATTAAAACAACAAAGTGAAATTGCATTAGGTAATATTGTTGGAAGCTCGATATTTAACATTCTTTTTGTCCTTGGCTTATCATCGATTATTACACCACTTCCTGTAAGCGATAAAATATTCTTTGATGTAATCGTAATGATATTCCTAACCATTGTATTGTTTGTCTTCTCAAGAACTCAGTGCAAGGTTGCAAAAGGCGAGGGGCTAGCCCTTACTGTAGGCTATATTGTCTATCTTATTTACATTATTATTAGAAATTAAAATCTCCGTTTGCATATGACAAACGGAGATTTTAATTTCATTCTATCTCTTCGCTAGTAGCTCTAAATACTCAACTACTTTTTTATCAACATATCCTGTACCTTGAACCCTTTCATCAAAGTTTTCAATTAAATGAAAGGAATGGAGCGCTTCAATCACGTCTTGTTCTGATGGTGTATTAGTTTTAATATAGTCAAGCATTATTAACGCAGAAGCAATTTCATCTTGCAACTGCCCTTCCACCTTAAGAATATCCTCAGGGCTAGACTTTTTAAAATAAAGCTGATGAAGCTGTAAGATTCTCTCTAATTCCTTAACTGGCTCCGTATGGTCATCTACACGTAAATCAATATACCGATCGTTAAATCCAGCATATCCGCCTTTTTCTTTTACAACGAGAAGAGCTGCCGATTGTTTTCCACGACTATCTCCACCAGCTGCATCTCCTGCTAATAATGCCTTCGTTAATCGCGTAGCAAGGTCACCTTTCGATTTCTGGAAGATATTCGCCATAGCTTGTACAGTTTTTTCATCAACAAGAATGTTACCTTGGCAAGCAAAATTCGGTCCATTTATACCTCCTGCCCACGAATAACACTCACTCCCAGTAAAGGTGGCACTATTTCCTTGTGCATCTACTAACCCAACTTGACGAACAGTCTCATTTTCATCTTCACTTGTAATAATTTTTAACGTTTCTTCTGCCGTTTTACCCTGTTCCATTAATTCAAGCCCACGACTACCATAAGCTGGGTTAGCCCACGATTGGGTTGCCACTGCTCCCACACCAGCCTTTGCCCATGGCACAACCGAACCTACTGACAAAAATTTCGATGCTACCGCTACACCAAGCTCTTTTGTTACAGGGTCAAAACCAACAATTGAAAATGTATTTATTGACTTACGATCACGCTTAATCATTTCATGTCGTACTCCTTTCAATAATATACTAAAAAGTTAACTCTTTAAGAAAATAGCACTACCCTTCATTAATCCCTACATTCTTAAAGCCAAGTTGGAGCTAAATGTATCATTATTTTCTAATTCTTCCTATAATTAAAAAGGCTCAATAATTATTATACTGAAATTTCTTTATAAAATCACATATTACTGAAGGATCCTTCGAGTAGAAACTACAAAAGCAAGGAGAGAAACCTTTCAGGCTACTCTCCTTGCTTAATACTTAAGATATTTCTTATCGATTAACCATCCATTGCGGCTTACCAAAACCTTGAAAATCTTGGTCAATTATTTCTTCAAATTGAAGTGATTCTACAACCTCAATGATATCTTTGGCAAATTGTGCATCAAGATCAGCTGTTTTCATAACAACACGATTTCTGAAGTCATCAGGCATTTCCTCTAATGCTAGCGCTGATAATAAATCCATCTGTGCTGCTAATGCAAAGTTACCAGGTACAGCTGCAAGGTCTACTCCATCAACTGCTCTTGGTAATTGGCCTGCTTCGATTGGTGAGAACTTTAAATTTTTTGGATTTTCTGTCACATCTTTTTCTGAAGCTGTTAGTTGGTTAATCTCACCATCTACTGAAATTAAACCAATACCTTCAAGCAACATTAATGTTCTTGCTAAGTTTGTTGGATCATTTGGTAGAGCGAGCTCACTACCTTCTTCAATTTCTTCAATACTTTCAAATTTATTTGAATAGATTCCCATTGGAGCAGTTGGAACTACGATTAACTCAGAAAGCTCTATGTTATGTTCAGTTGCGAAATTTTCCATATAAATTTTATGTTGGAACAAATTTGCATCTAGCGAACCGTTTCCTAAAGCGATGTTCGGTTGAACATAATCACTAAATTCAATAACTTCAATTTCATATCCTTTTTCTTCAAGTAAAGGTTTAATAGCATTACTTACCATATCTGCATAAGGGCCAGATGTTGCTCCGATTACTAATTCCTTCTTTTCTTCAACAGGCTCTTCACTAACATCAGATGTTGCTTCTTCATTTCCACCACAAGCAGATAGTATTCCTAGCAGTAGAATAATAGATAATAAAACTAGCTTTTTCATATTCAATTTCCCCTTTTTCTCTTCTTTTATTTTTTATCAACAAATCTAGCAACTCGATCACCAGTGAATTGTAGAATTTGTACAATACAGATTAAAACAATGATTGTTGTTAACATAACGGTGTCATCGTAACGATAGTATCCAAAACGAATAGCAAGATCCCCTATCCCTCCACCGCCAACAATTCCAGCCATAGCAGAATACCCCACAAGGCTAATCGTAGTTATCGTTACGCCCTGAATAAGTCCTGGTCGCGCTTCTGGAAGGAGAACATCCTTAATAATCATCCACGGTGTAGCACCTACAGAAACAACTGCTTCAATAACGCCTTTATCAATTTCACGTAAAGATGACTCAACCAATCTTGCAAAAAACGGAATTGCCGCTACTGATAAAGAAACCGAGGCGGCTTTTGGTCCAATTGTTGTTCCTGCTATCAATTGCGTTAAAGGTAAAAGAGCAACGAGTAATATGATAAATGGAATAGAACGAATTAAATTTACAAAAAATCCCACAACACTCTTAATAAATGTGTTTTCTAGAAAAAGTCCTTTATCGGTGACAAATAACAAGATTCCAAGTGGTAATCCAAAAACCAATGCAACACTTAGTGCAATAGATACCATAAGTACCGTCTCAAGAAATGCTTTGTTCATTTCTGGAAGTAAATTAACTAGCGTTTCTAATAGCATCTGCAATTACCTCCAA